>WLOE01000128.1 GCA_009699465.1 Actinomycetota bacterium
AATGGCAAAACCACCACCACCTTGATGCTTGAGTCCATGCTGAAGGCAGCAGGGCTGCGCACAGTGGCCGCGGGAAACATCGGTAACTCGCTCATCGGGGTGGTGATGCATGATGAACTCGATGTGATTGCTGTTGAAGTGGGAGCACCGCAACTGCCATTCGTTGAATCGATGAGCCCATTGGCTTCGGTCTGTCTCAATATTGCTGACGACCATATCGATCACTTCGGATCCTTTGATGCGTATGTCGCAGCCAAGGCAAAGATCTATGGACGCACTCAGATTGCGGCAATTTTTAACGTAGATGAACCCGTAACGATGCAGCTTGTTCAAGAAGCTGACGTTGTTGAAGGATGCCGAGCAATCGGCTACACGCTGGGTGTTCCGGATGTTTCGATGCTTGGCGTTGTTGAAGAGTACTTAGTGGATCGTGCCTTCGTTGATGACCGACGCAATACTGCGCAGGAATTAGCAAATGTGCACGATGTGCATCCACTTGCTCCACACAATGTGGCAAATGCACTTGCTGCCGCGGCATTGGCACGTGCTTTCGGCGTGTCAGCCACAGCCATCCAGCAAGGATTGAAGGATTTCGAACCAGCAGGGCATCGCATTGCCCATGTTGCGACTGTTCAAGAGGTCACCTTTATCGATGATTCAAAGGCGACTAACACCCATGCTGCTCTTACCTCACTTCGTGCCTATCGACCAGTGGTGTGGATTGCCGGGGGTATGGCCAAGGGCCAAGATTTTGATCAACTGATTCGTGAAGCAGGGAAGAATCTTCGCGCAGTTGTGCTGCTAGGTGTTGATCGCGAAGTGATTGCTCAAGGGCTCGCACGCCATGCACCTCATGTGCCGGTCACGGTGATTGAACGCACTGACCTGGAGGCGATGGTTGAAGTCGTTGCTGCAGCACGTGCTTATGCTCAGGCGGGAGACACCGTCCTCCTTGCTCCGGGCTGTGCCTCGTGGGACATGTTTCGCGACTATTCACAGCGCGGGGAACTCTTTGCTCAAGCCGTGCGCACCTTGGAACTGGGTGAGCGATGAAAAGTCCAATGGGCAATGCGTCTGCTCACGAGAGTCGATTGAGGTATTTGCTCAATCACCCGCTGAGTACCTATTACCTCATCGGCGGATCGTCTGTGTTGCTTTTGCTCTTAGGTCTTGTGATGGTGCTTTCGGCATCAAGCATCGAAAGTTTCAAGACCTTTGGTTCTTCGTACACACTCTTTGGACGCCAAGCACTCTTTGGCGGCATCGGTTTAGTTGGTCTGTATTTTGCAGCCCGCACATCAATCCAGTTCTGGCGTGGTATTGCAAAGTGGCTTTTCATTATTGCTGTGGTGCTGTTGATCGCTGTATTGGTAATTGGTGTATCGGTGGCAGGTCAGAAGAACTGGATCGAAATTTTCGGCCCATTCCGTCTTCAGCCGTCTGAATTCGCCAAGATTGCACTCGTTGTCTGGGGTGCCGATCAAATTGCGAAGAAACTTGAGTACTACCGCTCTTGGAAAGAGTTGCTGTACCCAACAGTGCCTGTTGCGGTGGTGTTCATGGGCTTAGTACTTGCTGAAGGAGACTTCGGCAACACCCTGATGCTTGCGGCAATTCTGTGTGGCATGTTGTTCGCTGCTGGAGTACCTGGTCGATTTTTCGCCGGATTTGTGGGGGTAGCCGCGCTAGGTATTTTGACGCTTTCGATCGCAGCGCCGTATCGAATGGCGCGCTTTACTTCGTGGCTCGATCCAAATGCAGACCCGCTAGGTACCGGTTGGCAACTCACCCAAGGTCATTACGCCCTTGGCACCGGTGGAATATTTGGAGTAGGGCTAGGAGCGAGTCGCGAAAAATGGGGGGCTCTCCCTGAAGCACACACGGACTTTATTTTCTCTGTCATTGGTGAAGAGCTAGGGCTGATCGGGACATTCTCTGTATTGATTTTGTTTGCTGTGCTTGCCTTCGCTGTGTTCCGGCTTTCGCGCACATCAAAAGATAACTTTGTGCGGATAGCAACAGCCGGCGTGGGTGTGTGGATTGTGTTCCAGGCAATCATCAACATCGGAGCTGTGCTCGGTCTCCTGCCGATTACTGGTGTGCCGTTGCCGTTCGTCTCCTATGGTGGTTCATCACTCGTACCAACACTTGGCGCCGTTGGAATGTTGTTGTGCTTTGCACGTAATGAGCCAGGTGCCCGTCAGTCACTGAGACGCCGTCAGACAGCTCGATCGTTGGCAAGGCGATGAGTAGGCCAGTCCATGTGGTGTTAGCTGCCGGCGGAACCGCAGGGCATATTGAGCCCGCATTGAATCTGGCTGATGCGCTCACGCAGCTTGAGCCAGGGATAGAAGTGACTGTTATCGGTGGTGAAACAGGTTTAGAAACCACGCTTGTTCCTGCTCGTGGCTACGCGCTACGCAAGGTTCCTGCAGTGGCGATGCCTCGCAAACTTTCCACCGATTTACTCACTGTTGGGCCAAAGGTTCGAAAGGCAAAGAACTTAAGCGGCGTGATCCTGGATGAGTTAGACGCAGACGTTGTTGTGGGTTTTGGTGGCTATGCCGCACTGCCTGCGTATCTTGCGACGAAAAAGCGTGAATGTGGGCTCGTGATCCATGAGGCCAATGCCACTGCGGGACTTGCTAACAAGGTCGGTGCTCGATTTGCCGACTCTGTTCTCGTCAGTGTGCCGGGAAGTTTGCCGGGTACCACTTTGGCTCTTCCACTTCGCAGTTCGATCGCGCATCTTGACCGTACTTCAATGCGGGCATCTGCGCGTGACTACTTCGGCTTGAATCACGCCAACCCAGTGCTGCTGGTCTTTGGCGGATCACAAGGTGCGCAACACATCAACGCTGTGCTCGCCGAGAGCTTGCAGGATTTGTTGGCTCAGGGGATTCAAGTTCTGCATGCCTACGGAAATAAGAATCAGGCGCCAGAGCTCACCCCAGGTTATGTCGCGATTCCATATTTGGATCGTATGGATTTGGCCTATGCGGCAGCGGACCTTGGACTCACGCGAGCAGGTGCGATGACTGTGGCTGAAGTTGCTGCTGTTGGTTTGCCATCGATTTTTGTTCCGTTACCAATTGGAAATGGTGAGCAACGATTGAACGCTTTACCGCTTGTCGATGCCGGCGGTGGGTTATTGATCGAGAACGCTTCGTTAACCGCGGAGTGGCTCACGAGCACAGTGCTGAACCTCGTGAAAGATAGCAATGCATTGCAATCAATGAGCCAGGCTGCAGCGCAGCATGGAGTTCGAGATTCAGCCACCCGATTGGCTGCAGAAGTACTTCGAGTGGCACAGCAGTATCAAGGAAAGAAAGGCGTCACGCGTGGCTGAATTAGGGCATGTCTTCATCGTTGGTATCGGTGGAGCAGGCATGTCTGGCATCGCTCGCATTCTGATTGCCCAAGGCGCCCAAGTGTCGGGTAGTGATGCCAAGGAATCCCGTCGCCTTGATGCACTGCGAGCCCTTGGAGTGGAAGTGTTCATCGGTCACTCAGGTGACTGGCTCAAAGGTGTCGACACCTTGGTGTTCTCGTCGGCAATCCCTGCAACAAATCCCGAACGCCTTGCGGCAGCTGAACTGGGTGTTACCGAGATGAACCGCGCTGAAGCTCTGGTCGCAGTGATGGCTGGCAGTAGAGGAGTGGCAGTAGCCGGTACACACGGGAAAACCACGACCACATCCATGCTCACCGTTGCTTTGCAAAGCTGCGGTGCTGACCCATCTTTTGCGATTGGTAGCGAGCTCAATGAAACTGGCGC
>WLOE01000129.1 GCA_009699465.1 Actinomycetota bacterium
GTTTCCCAGTGTGTGGCACTTTCTGCGCTTACGCGCGAAGAATCACGTGGTGGACACACTCGTGACGACTTCCCAGGCATGGACGCTGAATGGCGTAAGTTCAATTTGATCTTGCGCGCTGAAGGTCAAAACGTCGAGATCTTTAAGCAGCCATTGCCAATGATGACCCCGGAGTTAGCCGCTCTCTTCGACGAAGGCGAACTTTCGAAATACATGACCGAAGAAGAACTCAACTCCCTAGTGCAAAGGACATCCTGATATGGGTTACTCAGCAAACTTTCGCATCTGGCGAGGAGATGCAGGTGAAGGTCAGCTAGTTGACTACACCGTTGACGTCAATGAGGGTGAAGTGGTTCTTGATGTGCTTCACCGTGTTCAAGCAGAACAGGCAAGTGATCTTGCCATCCGCTGGAACTGCAAGGCAGGAAAGTGCGGTTCATGTAGCGCGGAAGTCAACGGTCGTCCACGCCTCATGTGTATGACTCGGATGAATACTTTCGAAGAGGAAGAGACCATCACAGTCACGCCAATTCGCGCGTTCCCAGTTATTCGCGACCTCGTCACCGATGTTTCGTTCAACTACGAGAAGGCTCGCGAGGTTCCTTCATTCTCGCCACCTGAAAATCTCAAGCCAGGTGAGTACCGCATGGAACAGGTCGACGTTGAGCGCAGTCAAGAGTTCCGTAAGTGCATTGAGTGCTTCCTGTGCACAAACACCTGCCATGTGGTTCGTGACCATGACGAGAACAAGCCGGTCTTTGCGGGCCCACGCGTTTTGATGCGTGCGGCAGAACTCGATATGCATCCGCTTGACACCTTGGATCGAAAGAAACTTACTCAAGAGGAGCTCGGCCTTGGTTACTGCAACATCACCAAGTGCTGCTCTGAGGTCTGCCCAGAGCACATCAAGATCACCGACAACGCGTTGATCCCGATGAAAGAGCGTGTAGCTGACGAGAAATACGATCCACTTCGCTGGCTTGGCAGCAAGATCCGGGTTCGTGACCACGACGAGTAACGTCGGGTTAATGATTACGTTTACAGCTCAGGTGGCCCTTAGGGGCCACCTGAGTCATGAGTAGGGTTGGAATTGTGACTGCGTCCTCTAATGGCCTCGTACTGGCCGGCGAATTTGAAGAACCCACCCGCGAGGCCTGGCTTGTTGAGGTCGACAAGGCAATTAAGGGTGGTGATTTCGACAAGATTTTGGTTTCCACCACTCTTGATGGCATCCGCATTGAGCCGCTCTACACGGCTGATGACATCGCGGTGGAACACGATGAATCTGGTTTCCCTGGCTTTGCGCCATTAAGTCGTGGCGGCCAGATCGCTCCGCGCGTTGATGGGGCTTGGGATATCCGCGCCTGCGTAACACACCCAGATGTAGCTGTGGCCAACGCTCATGCGCTGACTGAGCTTCGCAACGGAGCTACCAGCTTGGAACTCATCCTTGATCTTGACGGTGAAGGCGGTGGCATCAGTGTTCGCACTCAGGCTGACCTTGACCGAGTGCTCAACGAGGTTCTTCTTGATATTGCGCCAGTTTCCATCCGCGCAGGTGCATATTCAATCCTTGCGGCAGAGTGGCTCAATTTGATTCTCGCTGATCGGGGAGTTAAGGGGGTTCAGGCTGCTGGTTGCCTTGGCATCGATCCGATTGCCGCGTTGGCAACACACGGAGAAATCCCTCAAGGGCTTAATGAGGCCATCGTTGAGGGGGTCTCACTTGTGCAGACTTCGACTACTCCACGTCTTCGAGTGTTCCGCGCTTCATCAGTAGTCGCCGCTGAAGCAGGCGCTAGCGAAGGCCAAGAGCTCGCGTTTGCTCTAGCCAGCGCTACGACCTACCTGCGTGCGATGACACAAGCAGGCGTGGACATTGCTACCGCGGCCAGTCACATCGTGCTTGAGGTTGCAGCAGATGTCGACGTCTTCGCCACCATCGCCAAAGTACGTGCCCTTCGCCATTGCTGGTCAACGGTGTTGCAAGCAAGCGGCCTCACCGTTGATGCGCAGTACCCAGGCCTTGTTCAGGTTGCAGCCCACGCCGGTGGTCGTTGGCTCACCGTGGTTGATCCATGGGTGAACCTGCTTCGCGGAACTGCAGCAACCCTTGGTGCGGTTGTCGGTGGAGCCGACACGTTGACCGTTGCTGCCTTTGACAGCGGAACCGGATTGCCAAGTGACCTTGGTCGTCGTCTGGCACGTAACACTCAGCTACTTCTGCAAGACGAATCTGGCATTGGTCGCGTGATGGACCCTGCCGGCGGTAGTTACTACGTCGAAACGCTGACAGATGCGTTTGCAGCAGTGGGCTGGAAGGGCTTCCAAACTATTGAAGCTGAAGGTGGCTTAGTGGCAGTGCTGGCCAAAGGCTCGTACCAGCTGCAGGTCGCTGAAGTTGCCGCAAAGCGCGACAAGTTGATTGCCACCCGCAAGCAACCAATTACCGGTGTGAGCGAATTCCCATTGATCGGCGAGCGTCGTCCAGAAGTATCAACGGCACCTGCGGCAGATACCCGCGAAGGCATTCGCTTGCCAGGTACCGCAACAACAGCGAATCCTTTGAAGGCGCGTCGACTTGCTGAACCATATGAAGCACTTCGTGCAGCTGCTGAGGCCGCCAAGGTCACGCCAACAATCTTTTTAGCAAATATTGGTACTGGCCCTTCGTATGTTGCTCGAGCAACCTTCTCCAGCAACGTATTCGGTACCGGTGGTGTTGATTCCGTTGGTGATGGTGGTTACGAAAATGCCGAAGCTGCCGCTGCCGCATTCAAGGCTTCTGGGGCTCAGGCTGCTGTGATTTGCGGAACCGATGCTGCATATGGCGAACAAGCAATCGCGTATGCAACAGCATTGAAAGCTGCGGGTGCGAAGTTCGTGTACCTCGCGGGTCGCCCTGGAGATGCCAAGGCTGATTATGAAGCTGCTGGCATTGATGACTTCGCATATATGGGAGTCGATGTTCTTTCCACCCTGCAACGCCTACACACCACGTTGGGAGTCTGAAATGACGACCGTTCCTGATTTCACTGGTATTGAGCTTGGCCCGCGGGTTGCTCACAACGATCGCGCAGCTTGGGTTGATGCGGTTACCAAACTGACAGGTTCAGAGCCTGACAAGTTGGTGTGGGAAACACCGGAAGGCATTGACGTACAACCGTTGTATTCAGCTGCAGACCTTGAAGGCCTTGACCACCTGCGCACATTGCCTGGTCTTGCTCCGTTCTTGCGCGGACCGTACCCAACCATGTATGTCAACCAGCCATGGACCCTGCGTCAGTACGCAGGTTTCTCGACAGCAACTGAATCAAATGCGTTCTACCGTCGTAACCTTTCCCAAGGCCAAAAGGGTTTGTCGGTTGCCTTCGACTTGGCAACGCACCGTGGTTATGACTCTGACCATCCACGCGTGAGTGGCGACGTTGGCATGGCTGGTGTAGCGATTGACTCGATCTTGGACATGCGTCAGTTGTTCGACGGTATTCCGTTGGGCGAGATGAGTGTGTCGATGACCATGAACGGTGCAGTATTGCCAATCTTGGCGTTGTACATCGTTGCTGCGGAAGAGCAAGGCGTTACCCCTGATCAACTTCAGGGAACTATTCAGAACGACATTCTTAAAGAGTTCATGGTGCGTAACACTTACATCTACCCACCCACCCCTTCAATGCGCATCA
>WLOE01000013.1 GCA_009699465.1 Actinomycetota bacterium
GTTGCCGCTGTTGGCACGAGCCCGTTTGCAATCGCAATTAGCTCGAATGGGCAGTATGCCTACGTCACAAACCAAGGCAGTTCTAGCGTTGCTGTCATCAACCTGCTGGCAACTTCGTCTGGTTCAAACATTGTGTTACCTCCAGACATCATGCAAAGTGTGGCTTTGCCTGCATCAGGAAATTGCATTGGTATTGATGACAAGGATTTGAACTGGGCGGGTGCGACCAGCGGTGGTTGGACTGCTTCGTGGGCGCAGTGGATGAATGCGGGCAAGGGTGGAGCGGTATGTAACCGATTCTTAGCGTTTAATCCGACTGCAAGTAACTGGTTCACGCGCAAGTAGTGCCCGTAACTACTCATTTTTATGGGGCTGCGAAAGTGCGTGGTGGCCAGGGCCGGGGTCGAACCGGCGACCTTCCGAGTTTCAGATGGGTACGCTACCTAGAAATAGGTCTTTCCCATCATGCAAAGTCAGTAGCAGTGTCTTGTGAGTCCCTCACAGTTCGTTTGAGTTATGGGAAGACCGTGCACGCGACAGTTCCATTGTGATGTTCCTGCCGGCTTGGGTCGACGAGAAGACAAGAGCATTCCCTATCAAGCTCACATATTTGAAAACTGTTCATTCCAGAGCCGTAACTCCTCTATGCTCTCGCCCATGAAGAGTCTTCGACGGGTTGCATTGACCGCTGTATTGATTGCCTCAGCTTTCGGGATGTCGACCGGTGTTGCGCAAGCGGCAACCACCCTCGACCAATCCTTCGAATTGTATAATACTTGCTATACAGGTGGTCAAGGGCAGCCGATGATAAATGCGCAGATGGTGACTCCTGGGATTACTGGGGCATTAACAAGCGTTCAAGTCAGTTTGTTAAAATTCAATACTCCTCCCGACGGAGTCACAGTTAGCATCAGGGCGGCGTCCGCTGGACAGCCAACGGGGGCTGATCTTGCTTCTGTTTTCATTCCAGATAGCGCTATCTCCTTTGCAGCGACAATGATCACGGCGGTTTTCACATCCCCTCCGACAGTCACTGCCGGCACGCAGTTCGCGATTGTCGTCAGCTCAACAAATACCAATCTTGATTACTGCTGGCGTGGTTCCACTACGGCGTCATATTCCGGGGGTAGAACTGCGAGCTTTTTTGGCAATTCTTGGTCTTTCTGGAATGCGCCTTCAGGATTGGTCTTCCGTACGTACGTCACAACACAAGATGCACAATGGACCACCATTCCTCAAGGCCTTCCACTTTCCGCGACAGGAACGTGCGATGCGCTCGATGACAAGGCCGTTGCTTACGGCACTGGGCTTACCGGTGGCTGGAAACGTAGTTGGGAACCTTGGGTGAACACGGCTGTCGGGGCGAACGGACAACGCATCGGTGGATGGGCTTGTACTCGCACCTTGATCAATAAGGGTGGATTAACCTGGACGATCGCGAGCTAACTGACACAGACACTGGCAGACGCAACCGATACTTTCGAACGTTGATGCATCAGTCCGCCAATAAACGGCCTGCGATTTATACAGTTGTGGCCAGGGCCGGGGTCGAACCGGCGACCTTCCGAGTTTCAGTCGGACGCTCGTACCAACTGAGCTACCTGGCCGTGGCTGACGTTCCAGCCGCGATGAATCGGGGTTTCCCCCGAATCTTTGGCGACCCTGACCGGACTTGAACCGGCGACCTCCGCCGTGACAGGGCGGCGCGCTAACCAACTGCGCTACAGGGCCTTGAATAAAGCCGTATCCCCAACGGGATTCGAACCCGTGCCGCCGCCGTGAAAGGGCGGTGTCCTAGGCCACTAGACGATGGGGACCTATATCTCCGTCGACCTTTGTGGATGCCGTTGGTGACCTGAGAACTATAGGGGATGGGTGACCGGAGGGGTAATTGAGGTCATTTGGGATTGGCTGCCCGAGTAAGTCGATCTCGGATAGCGGCTCCGATTCCGCCCATCGGTGGGGCAACAGCCAGCACCTTGGAGAGTTGGCGCGCATCAGCTTCACGTAATGCGGCATAGAGCTGCTGGGCGTATTCCTCGCTTGAGACGGGAGAACACAGTCTCACCATCCCGGCAGGAGTTGGGTGCTCGGCTAAGGCAATGAGCCCAATGCTCTCCGTGCCAAACACATATTTAAGTAGGGCTGTTGGTTCGACGATTTCAACATGTGCCACTGGGCTGTAGTGAGATTCAAGAGTTCCACTAGCTCGTACCTGTGAATCAGTAGTGCACTTCATGCCGGTAACGTCTTCAATCTGTTCGACACTGATCGCACCTGGTCGAAGAAGCCGTGGATGATCGCTGGTGCAATCAACGATGGTTGATTCAATACCAACTGAGCATTGGCCACCATCAATAACAACATCGTCTTCGGTGGTGAAGTCATGGAGTTCTTCAAGAACGTGTTTCGCTGTAGTTGGGCTGACCTTTCCAAAACGATTGGCACTCGGCGCGGCAATTGCTATCGATGAATCACCCGTGAGTTCAACGAGTAGTTGTAGAACCTCTTGCATCAATGGATGCGCTGAAACGCGAACGGCGACTGAATCTTGACCGCCCGTGATGAAGTCGCCGGCTTTTTGAGAACGTTGAATAACAAGAGTTAAAGGGCCAGGCCAAAACACATCGGAAAGTTGATACGCGTATTCAGGGATGTCAATTCCCCAGCTTTTCATTGCGTCAGCTGTTGCGAGATGAGCAATGAGTGGATGATCTGCTGGTCGACCTTTCGCTGCGTAAATTTTTGCAATTGCGTGCGGGTCATCAGCTCTAGCCCCAAGACCATAAACGGTTTCCGTTGGTAGCGCGGACAAGTGCCCAGCGGCCAGTGCAAAGGCAGCTTCTTGTGGGCTAGATACGGGGCGCATGGGTCTATTCAATCTTCCCTTTGTAAGAGGTGTGTCAGGACTGGCGGTTTTGGCTCAATTCAGGGAACGAAATGGGTGGCGCGGGTGTCTCATAACTAAATGAGTTCGCCCTATGAAGGAGACCCCGTGTCCACGCCTCTTCCACCTTTCGCGCCTGCTGAACCGATCACGACCAGCTTTAATCCAGTCTGGGAGCAACCAGCGCTAAAGAAGCGCGGCCGCGGTCCAGCAATAGTGGGCGGACTGTTGGCGACTGCACTTGTTGCAGGTGCTGCCGGCGGCGCTGTGGGATTTGTTGCGGCAAAGCAAACATTGCCGACCTCCGTGGTGGCTACCGCTTCGTTTGATTCGGGCTCACCGTCACTGCCCGCAGGGAGCTCCATTGCAGATGTTGCTGCTGCAGTTCAGCCTGCGGTGGTCCAACTCAATGTGAGTGGAACCGATGGTGAAGGGACCGGCTCAGGATTCATCATCAGCAAAGACGGATACATCATCACCAACAATCACGTTGCAGGTTCGGCAAAAGATGGCGGGATTGATGTGTTGTTCTCTGATGGTTCGAAGGCCAAGGGCACACTTGTCGGCGCTAATGCAGGCTATGACCTCGCAGTAGTGAAGGTGGACAAGGCTGGCCTCAAGACTGTGCCATTAGGCAAGTCATCGACGTTGCGCGTTGGTGATGAAGTGATTGCACTTGGGTCACCACTTGGTTTGCAGGGCACGGTGACCTCGGGAATCGTGAGCTCACTCAACCGCCCAGTGACTGCTGGAGATGAGTCATTCATCAATGCGATTCAAACTGATGCAGCGATCAACCCAGGTAACTCAGGTGGCCCACTCGTAAATGGCAATGGCGCCGTGGTCGGCGTGAACTCTGCCATTGCGTCGATGGCATCGGGCGAAGCCGCAGGATCTATTGGTTTAGGTTTCTCGATTCCCATCGATACCGCCAAGCGCATTGCCAACGAAATTATCAATACCGGTTCAGCAAAGACACCTGTGATCGGTGTTCAGCTCGCAATGGACTTCCAAGGCCCTGGCGGCAAGGTTTCATCAGTGACTTCTGGTGGCTCAGCCCAGAAAGCTGGTCTTCAGCCAGGAGACATCATCACCAAGGTCAACGGCCAAGTAATTGCCGATGGAACCCAACTCATTGTGACGGTTCGCTCCTTTGCACCTGGTGATCGAGTGCAGCTCACGATTGATCGAGATGGGAAAACTTTGACCCTGCCACTCAATCTCACGGCCTCGAAGGCATAGCCGAGACAACCCTGCGGCAAGATAAGGGTGTGAGTTCCTTATCCACTGCGTTAGATCCACTTCGCGATCGCGCAGCCGCAGGGTTTCGCCGCATCGTCTCTGGTGACCCAACAGGTGTTCCTGAATGGGTTGCGCAGATGCGCGAAGGAGAAGACGTTGGCTATTTCGGCCCTGATTCAGCCGCATGGGCAGTACATGGTGGTCTACCAACTTTGGTAGGCGGTATTCGCGCACTGTTAATGCAGGCACTACATCCGGCAGCACTTGCAGGAGTGATGCAGCATTCACGTTACGAAGATGATGCACTTGGTCGTTTAGCGGGAACAACACAGTGGTTAACCGTTGTTACGTTTGGAGATACGGCGCAAGCTGATCGCGAATGCGCGCGCGTGCGCGGTATGCATCGTCGAGTCAATGGCGTGTACACGGTTGACGGTGTTGAATTTCCATACGACGCCACGGATCCGGATCTTCTTCGCTGGGTCCACATTGCCTTTACGGATTCATTTCTCGCAACACACTTGGTTTGGGGTGACCCCATTCCGGGTGGGCCAGACGCGTATGTGCGTGAATGGGCGAAAGCTGGAGAGCTCGTCGGCGTGGAGAATCCACCGCGCTCAGTCGCGGAACTGCGCACGGCCATTGCTGGTTATGAATCGCAGTTACGCAGTAGTCGCGAGGCCAAAGAAACAGCCGCGTTCATTCGCAAGCCACCGTTGCCGTTCGCGGCTCATGGGCCTTATGCCGCGCTACTTCTTGGTGCACTTTCCACCATGTCATCACGACATTTGGCGATGCTGGGCTTGCCCCGAGTGCCTAGCCTGATCGCGCGCCCGGCCGTCACGGCCATGTTGGGCACGCTGGCATTTGCTCTCGGACCTACCTCACCGTCACAACAAGCGGCAATGACACGAATTGATAGCAACTCGTTACATCGGGATTGACGATTTCGTGACCTCATGGGTGATGATTGACGAATGCTTCCCCAGCAGCGTTCGATGAAGTTTGCAGCCACTGCAGTGCTTGCCGTGGCATCGAGTGCTGTGGTGTTGAGCGGCAGTCTGGCTCAAGCCGCAGAAACACCGGCGCCGTCTACGTCACCAAGTGCCACAGCCACGGCTACACCAACACCTTCGCGCACCACATCAGCGTCAGCTACGCCCACACCTTCCGTAACGCTGACGCCAAGTGCAACGCCGTCACTGACGCCATCCGTGACGCCGTCGGCAACTGCTCCTGTTTCGCCGATGCCCACAGCAACTCCTTCCGCCCCGCCGATCTTGATGCCGACTGCACTAGGGAGTTGGTGTCGCACAATTTTTCCGCAAACTTCCGCAGCAGCTGAACGGGTTGCAGCACAAGCATTACTTTCTACCGGCACAATCAACTTGGGGAAAGGCGGCACCTATCGCCTCACCGAACACCCTGATTGGAAGCCGCAGGCTTCGTCAGATACTTCTGGTGATCGACATGTGAACTCGCTTAACTGGGCACTGCCCTTGCTGTTTCGCGGTGTTCAGGTGCAAAACCAAGCGATGGTTGATCGATTCCGTCAGTTGATGCTTTATTGGATTAACGATCATCAGGGCCCGCGTAATTCGTGGGTTGATTCTTCGATTTATGGTGGCTTGAGAACCGAAACATTGGTATGCGCTGCACAAACATTAAATGACCCAGTCATTACCGCTGCAGCAATTCGTGATGCGCAAACGATGATCAAATCAAATGCAGGTGCGCGGGAAGTGGCTGTCGGATCGAACAACACTGACCTGATCAGGCAAACCGGTGCGCTTGCTGCATTTTGTTGGACAGGTGACATTGGCTTGCGCGATAAGGCTTGGAGGAATCTTGTTTCAATCGCCAATGGAGTAGTTCAACCTGATGGCAGTGATGTCGAAGGTTCACCTGGATATGCCGTCTACATCGAAAAATTACTTCAGGGCGTACAGTCAGCAGCAAATACTTGTGGTATCCCAGCGGAACCCATTCCGACCTTACGCAATAAGTTGTATGACTTTGTCGCGCAATCAATACGCCCAGATTTCTTAGTTGAATCAATCGGCGACAGCATTAATGAGTCACTGAAAGGGTCTTTTGGTGCAGCTGATGGCCAAGCGGAGTGGGTACGCACAAGCGGCAGGAGCGGAACTCCACCAGCACCTATCTATTCGGTGTACGACGGTGGATATGTATTTGGTCGTGCCGGGTGGCAACCGCAGCCAGGGATGCCTGACAGTTTCTACTCTTTGCGATCAAGCTCCACTCGTCCCGGAACGGCGCATACACATGATGATGGAACAGGATTGACGTTCTACTCCAAGGGAGTGTCTTGGATCGGAGACCCTGGGCCGTTCCGTTATGAAAACAGTGACCCATTGCGTGCGTACTTGAAAACCCGCGCTGCACATTCAGCACTCACTGTTGGTAAGACAACGCGGAGTAAGTGGTCAGGTGTTCAACGACTGTCTGCCCAAAGTGACTGGGCAACTGGCGGAAACGACACCACGTGCCTACAAGACAACACTTGGAAAACAGTGACACTCGTTCGATGCACGCAATACGTGCGAAGTGTCGACGCAATGATCGTGACGGATTACGTGAATGCTGCCCGAGGCGGTAAGAAAGCCAAGGGCCGTTTCACCTGGCAACGCTGGCAGATTCCGAGCGGAGTCGACACTGGTTATGAAGGCAGCACCTTGGTGTTGTCCAAAGGTGACAAGAAACTTGACGTGGTCAAATCTGGAACCGATGTGTGGGTTGTCGATCATGCTCAGGCAGGGAAAAAGCAGGGATGGTTCACCGGAACCTGGGGAACCAAGTTGCCAGGCCAGGTAGTGAATCGTCAGGTACCAATACCGAAGCAAGGTGTGCGCCAAGCGTTGGTCACCGTATTTGTGCCACGAAACTCCGGGGAAAGCGTGCCAGTAACGATTTCGGCAACAGGAGTGACCATTTCGCGCAATGGCCAGACCATCACCACGCCAGCACCAATGCCACAGCTTGGTGCTGCATTACTCTGATCCCATGATCATCGCCATTGGTTCAGACCATGCTGGTTTTATGCTCAAGGAGCGCCTGCGTGGCTGGTTGGTGGAACAAGGACATGAGGCGTTAGACCTCGGTGCGTATTCGCCAGACCGCGTTGATTATCCGCACTTTGGTGCAGAAGTAGGTCGAACTGTTGCATCAGGCAAAGCACAATTTGGTGTTGCGGTGTGTGGCAGCGGTCAGGGGATCTGTATGGCTGCCAACAAGGTGCCAGGCGTGCGCGCGGGGATCATCCGAGACATACAAGATGCAGAAATGACCAGACTTCATAACAATGCCAACGTGGCGTGCTTTGGCGAGCGCGTGACGGACCCTGAAGTGGCCGTAGCTGCCCTGAAGGTCTTTCTCGAAACCACCTTTGAAGGTGGGCGCCACGAAGCCAGGGTTGAGCAGTTAGCTGCGCTCGATAAAGGCCAAGCGGTCTAATTCTCGGCAGCAGATTCGCGCTATCGATTAGTTCGGGTAGGCAGCGTACAATGACATCATGTGGACCTTCATTGTCATTGCAGTTCTTGTTCTTCTCGCCATCTACTTAGTAGCGACCTATAACCGCTTGGTCAAAGCCAATGTTGCGGTTGATGAGGCTTTCGCTCAAATTGAGGTGCAACTCAAGCGCCGCAGTGATCTGATTCCTAATCTCGTGAGCACGGTCAAGGGTTATGCCGCCCATGAAAGTGGCACCTTTGAAAAGGTGACTGCTGCGCGGGCATTTGCTGAACATGCAAATGGTGTTGCCGAAGTGGCAGCAGCCGACGGCCAGTTAACTCAGGCCCTACGCGGCTTGCTTGCTGTTGCTGAGGCATATCCGGATCTCAAGGCGTCAGCGAACTTCTTGTCATTGCAAGAAGAGTTGTCATCAACGGAAAATAAGGTCGCCTTTTCTCGTCAGTTCTACAATGATTCAGTTCGCACATTGAACTCAGCAATCGTCACACTTCCAACGAAATTCTTTGTAGGAATGACCGGCGTGCACGCTCGTGACTTCTATGAAGTGCCAAACGAAGCTGATCGCAACACTCCTACCGTTTCCTTCGAGTAGTTATGGCGGTCTCTTTCAGAGCCGAGCAGTCAGCAAACAAGCGCAAAACTTGGTTGCTGCTCGGGTTGATGTTTGTTGCGGTTATTGCCGTGGTGTGGGCTGCAGGAACACTCCTGAATTTCGGTGCCTACTGGCTGGTGCCCATGGCTGTGGGCATTTCTTTGATAGGTGTATGGACTTCATATTGGAAGTCAGACTCGCTCGTGCTTGCTATGACGCATGCCAAAGTGGTGAGTCACGAGGATGCACCACAGCTTTATAACATTGTTGAAGAAGTCACGATGGCTGCTGGTCTGCCCATGCCAAAGGTTGCGATCGTTGACGACCCGGCACCGAATGCTTTTGCAACAGGCCGTGATCCCGAGCATGCCGTGATCGCATTCACCACTGGAATTCTTCGAGTGATGGATCGAGAGCAATTACAAGGAATCGCAGCGCATGAAATGGCGCACGTGGGTAACCGAGATACATTGGTGATGGCCGTAGCGGCGACAACAGCTGGTTTGCTAGCAGTCATTGCCGACGTTGGTGCCCGTATGGCCTTCTTTAGTCGCCGCGATCAGAACAGCAATCCATTTGCCATTGTGATTTCACTTGTGATTTTGATTCTTGCTCCGATTGCAGCGTTACTGATTCGAGCATCCATCTCTCGAAAACGCGAAGCCCTCGCAGATGCAACAGCGATTGAGTTCACTCGAAACCCCTCGGGTTTGCGTCGAGCTTTAGAAACCTTGGCAGCAGACAGCACGGTGGTGCAGCAAAGGTCTACGGCTGTTGCCCATGTGTGGATCGAATCTCCGCTCGATGGCAAGTCAAAATCCATGTTTGACACCCATCCACCCCTGAGCGATCGCATTAACTTGCTACGGGAAATGGAAGGGCTGCCACCTGTTGGGCAGTAGTGCCGAAGAGCCGCGAAGTTCCGGGCGATAGCCTTTACCCTCAGGTTTGTGGGGAAGACTCGCAATCCTCGGGATGCTAGCTCAATGGTAGAGCTGCGGACTTTTAATCCGTAGGTTCGGGGTTCGAGCCCCCGGCGTCCCACTGTTTGGATTTTGTTTGCTTTGCGTGATTCAGTTTTTCGCTTTTCTTAGCTGTGCACGCACCCGTGTTCGAAGACTTGGCGGTGTCTTTTCTTCGCCGGACCCAAGCATTCCAAGGATGGCTGCAACCGCCGCACTGATAGGCAGATCAGTTACGTCGGTATCTGTGACTTCTACAGGGCCGGTCAAACGAGTACTCAAGTGATTGAGATCGCCTATCACGTTGACACCTGACTCACGAATTGCTTCGACGTACGCTGCTGCGTATTCGGCGGCCCGATCAAGTGCCCATTGTGGGGTTTGAAGTTTCGCTTCACCTGCATCTGGCACGCGGCCTTCAACCATGCCCTTAACGAGTCCGTCATGAACTGCATTTGAATAAGGTTTCCAACCTTTGCCTCCACCGACTGCGGAATTAATCCGACGCAGTAATTCGGCTTCAGCCAAAGTGAGTGATCGATTCAGTGATGTTGAGCGATTCTTCACCAGTGTGCCTGCCGGCAAACCCGTGAGACCTTCGAAATCACGAAAGATGCTTTCCCGATCGTTGTCATCAACTACAACAACCGTCACCCTTTCCTTGCCAACAATGTTGGCCCAACGGGCTACGACTTCATCATGACGATGGCGAGTCCAGAAGACTTTAGATTTGGGTTCGAGCTCATCCGAGCCAAGCACATTGTTAAGCCAGTGGATGTAGCCAAATTCGTAGCCAGACTTAAGAATTTGCTGCCATGCCGAAGGCAAGATCTTGGCGAAGTTACGCAAGGTAATGACCACGTGGACATTGTTTTTGCCAACGCGATCAATGATTCGTTGCGCTTCTTGTGAAGTTGACTCGGCAAAGAACTCACTTGAACACACGGTTATGCCGGGAAATTTTTGAGCATCCTGAACAAACTGATGCCACAACTTGGGTTCAGGTGGAGGCGAACCGCCAGGGCGCCAACCCAAACGACGGTTCATAGCCGATGATGCGATCAGCCGATGGGCCTGACCAGTGCCTGGGTAAGAAATACCTAACTCTGGAAGCGCAGCACGGTTTTGAGCGAAGGCATCTTGAATCGTGGTTGTCCCGGTCTTATGGACACCGATATGTAACAAAATCCCACCTTGCGGTAGGTGACTTTCCTTTACTTCATCGGGCACTGAATGATTCTAGGTATAAAGGCTGAATTCGTGACATGACATGGGGATTTCGGGCAGAATCTATGGCGCGAGACCCGTGCGATTGCCCCCCAGCCGTACGGGTCTTTGCATGTTCAGATCCGTGCGTTGAGGAGTGTTCGATAGCGGGCAACTTCGCTCGTGCGATTAATACCCACCACACCTACGAGCCCACTTGCGTCTGAATATTCGGTAATGCAATTTCCATCCGCATCAGACTCGATGACTGCAACTTCTGTGGCAATTGAGGGCAGGCCAAAACTTTGAATTTGAAGGTCATATTGATCTGACCAAAAGGCTGGAACTGCAGCGAATGGGGTTTCGCTCTCGCCGGTGTGCGTGAGTTGCTTTGCTAGCGATCGGCCAGCATGAGTTCCGAGATCTCCAGCAGTAGTCCAGTGTTCAATTCGACGAACAGTTGGTCCGTAAAGAGCATTTGGATGACGAGCGATGTCCCCGCATACGCGTACTGAGGCATTGGTACCCACAGCTCGAAGGAATTGATCGGTGAGTACTCCGTTTGAAAGATCAAGTGAATTTCCCTGCAGCCACTCGGTGTTGGCAACAGATCCCACCGCCTCAACAATGACGTCGGCGATGATTTCGCTGCCGTCATTGAGGCGGACGCTTGTTGCACTGTGATCGCCGCCGAATGATTGAACAGACATTTCCGTGAGAAATTCAACACCCTGACTTCGATGCTTGGCAGCTATGCGTTGACCGACCTCCTCCCCAAGTGCGCTGCTGAGCGGTACTCGTTCTGGTGAAATCACCGTGACCGCACACCCTCGTTGGGTTGCTAGCGCTGCCACTTCACAGCCAATGAACCCTGAACCGATGATCACTACTTGAGCGCCAGGGGTTAAATGAGGTTCCAGAAGTTGTGCGTCGTGGAGTGTCCGCAAACTCAGGCGGCCATTGAGTGTCCCAGGCACTTCTAGATGGCGAGGACGAAGGCCACTTGCGATGATCAGGCCTTCGAAGTTGAGGGTGGAGGCGTTACCTGCTTCATCGATGACCTGCACTACTTGCTCATCAAGGTGGCTCGCCTGCACCGAGTACCCAAGGAGCCAGGTGAACTCATCGGACTTGCGTTTCATGGGTAGTTCGAAGCCGTCAGATGGCGCCTCTTTGAGGGCCTCCTTGGAGACTGCAGGGCGGTAACACGGAGTTTCAGGGGAGATAAGCAGGATTTCACCTAGGTATTTGTGGGCCCGCAGTGCCTCGGCAGCGCGGACTCCCGCGATACCGGTTCCCACGACCACCACTGGATTCATCTGGGGCACGCTACCTTCCCGGACAGCTATCTCGTAGATTGCGTTACGTGAGCACCATTGCGCCGTACATCCTGACCCTTCGTTGCGCCGACGGGCCGGGAATTGTGCATGCGATCACGGGTTCGCTTTTGGGTATAGGCGGAAACATCCTGGAGCAGGCCCAATTCACCGACGAAGACTCAGGCATCTTCAGCCTGCGCACGAAGTTCGAGTCACCTCAATCCATTGAAGTTGTGCGAGCAGCAGTTGAAGCTGCGGCAGCTCCGTTCAACGCTGAGATGTCATTGCGCCATGAAAGTGATCGACGACGTGCCTTGATTATGGTTTCGAAATTCGATCATTGCCTCGTTGATTTGCTGTACCGCCAAGAAATCGGTGAATTGCCGATTGAGATTCCGGTAATTGTTTCCAATCACATGGACTGTGAACACATCGCAAAACGTCACGGGATTGAGTTTGTGTACCTCCCCGTCACACCAGAAAATAAGTCTGAGCAAGAAAATGCATTGTTGAAGCTCACAGCTGAGCACAATGTTGATGTGGTGATCCTTGCTCGCTACATGCAAGTGCTCTCTGATGCTCTATGTTCGCAACTTTCTGGTCGCATCATCAACATTCATCATTCATTCCTACCTGGCTTTAAGGGTGCGCGGCCATATCACCAGGCGCATGAACGCGGGGTGAAGTTGATCGGGGCAACTGCACACTTCGTCACTGCGCAACTAGATGAAGGCCCAATTATTGAGCAGGAAGTTGAGCGGGTGACGCATGCGCACACTGCCAATGATCTTGCTGAAATTGGTCGAGATGTCGAGCGCTTAGTGCTTGCGCGCGCGGTGCGGCTCTTTGCCGAAGACCGCATAATGCTCACGGGCAAGCGCACCGTGGTGTTCCAGTAGCACTCACTTCGTGCTCATCGCTGCGCGATACACATCCATGGTTTGCTCAGCTATTGCATCCCAGCCAAAGTGCTCAACGGCGCGCGCGCGTCCTGCAATTCCCATAGCGGTAGCCCTGTCGCCATCTTCGACAAGTTGATTCACAGCAGCGGCGAACTTCCGTTCAAAGGTAGCGTGATCCGCGGCGTCGTAGTGGACGAGCAGCCCGGTAGTTCCATCAGCAACAACTTCTGGAATGCCGCCAACGTCGCTTGCGATCACTGCGGTTTCGCATGCCATAGCCTCTAAATTCACAATGCCCAGTGGCTCATAAATTGACGGGCATAAGAAAGCGCGCGCATGGGAAAAAAGTTGAATGAGCTTTGCCCGGTCGACCTGCTTTTCGATCCAGATAACACTGTCGTATCCACGAACTTCACGGAGTTCTTTCACTGCATTCGCTGTTTCAACTTCGATTTCAGGTGTATCTGCCGCAGATGCACACATGACGAGCGGGATATCGCCGGCAAATTGCTTCGCAGCGCGCAGTAGATGCACAAGTCCCTTTTGGCGTGTGATGCGACCAACGAATAAGAGATAAGGTTTTTCAGGGTTGATTCCGAACTCTTCAAGGGTTGTAGTTCCGGCATCTGGTTTATAAATCGAGGTGTCAATGCCGTTATGCACTACATGGACGCGTGTTGGTTCAATAAAAGGGTATGCGGTGAGCACGTCATTTCGCATGCCGTTACTCACGGCAATAACAGCGTCTGCTTCTGCATAGGCGGTTTGTTCAACCCACGAAGAAAGTCGATAGCCACCACCGAGTTGCTCTTCTTTCCATGGCCGTAACGGTTCAAGCGAATGTGCAGTGATCACATGTGGGATGTCGTACAGCAACGAAGCAGTGTGTCCGGCGAAGTTGGCATACCAGGTGTGTGAGTGGACCAGATCGACATCGGAAACTGCCATTGCCATCTCTAAGTCAACGCCGAGGGTCTGAAGTGCTGGGTTTGCACCATGCAGGCTGGTTGGCACCGGGTGTGCGGTCGCATCTGTGCGATGGCCACCGAAGCAGTGGACGTAGACGGGAGTGAGCCGGCGTAACTCGTGGACGAGCTGATCAACATGGACCCCAGCGCCGCCGTATACCTCTGGCGGCCACTCACGGGTCAGGATTGCAATGCGCACAGTGGTCAGCATAGGCATGAGTTTTAGGTCTATAAAGATGGGCGCTCGGGGACTATGGTTACTAGGTGAGTAGCGGACCACATGTGCTGTGTATGGTCCTTGCCGGCGGCGAGGGTAAACGCCTCATGCCTTTGACGGCTGATCGAGCTAAGCCGGCAGTCCCTTTCGGTGGTTCGTACCGCCTTATTGACTTCGTTTTATCGAACCTGATCAACGCTGGCCTACGGCGCGTTTGCGTCTTGACTCAGTACAAATCACATTCATTAGACCGTCACGTTACGCAGACTTGGCGGATGCCCACATTGCTAGGTGACTACGTCACCCCAGTCCCAGCGCAGCAGCGCCTCGGGCCTCGTTGGTACACCGGCAGTGCTGATGCAATTTTCCAAAGCCTCAATCTCGTGTATGACGAAGAGCCCGATTATGTCGTGGTCTTCGGTGCTGACCACGTGTATCGCATGGACCCCATGCAAATGGTTGAAGCGCACATCGCTTCGGGTGCTGGTGTCACAGTTGCGGGTATTCGTATGGCCAAACATGAAGCACACGACTTCGGTGTGATTCAAACGGCACCCGATGGTGAAACCATTACTCAATTTTTAGAAAAACCAGTTGACCCGCCGACTATTCCAGGTGACGACGCTTCCTGCTATGTCTCTATGGGCAACTACGTATTTTCAACAGATGTATTACTAGATGCATTGCGTCAAGATGCAGCAGATCCCTCGTCCCTGCATGATATGGGAACGAACATTATTCCGATGCTCACAAATCGCGGGCAAGCACGTGTGTACGATTTCGCAACGAATATCGTCCCTGGTGCGACAGAGCGCGATGGTGGTTACTGGCGCGATGTAGGTTCACTTGATAGTTATCACGATGCTCACATGGACTTAGTTTCTGTGCACCCAATCTTCAACCTCTACAACCGCCGTTGGCCGATTCTGTCGAATCTACCGTCACTTCCACCAGCAAAATTTGTTGAAGGTGGAAATGCACATGAATCAATGGTTGGCGCAGGCACGATTATTTCGGGCGCGCATGTGCGCACGTCAGTAATTTCATCAAATGTCGCGATTGGCTCGGGGGCATATGTCGAAGGCAGCGTGATCATGCCTGGTGTTCGCATTGGCAAGAACGCGGTTGTGCGTCGAGCTATTCTTGATAAAAACACCGTGATTCCCGATGGGGCACAGATCGGTGTTGATCTTGAACGAGATCGAGCTTTGTATACCGTGAGCGATGGTGGAGTAGTTGTACTCGGTAAGGGCACTCAGGCTCAGAGATGAGAGTTCGCCTGTTCGCTGCACTCGCAGCCCTTGTTTTGCTTTGTGTTCCTGCGGCTGCATCCGCCGCACCCACGCTAGCTCCTCGCGTTATCGGTGGCAGTGCAGTTTCAATTGAACAGTCTCCTTGGCAGGTGCTCATTGTGATGCGCGGTGTTTCACAATGTTCGGGGTCATTGGTATCGCCGACTGTTGTCGTCACAGCTGCGCATTGCTTGGCCGGGATAACTGCCACCGATCTGCGAGTGTGGTCGGGCATAAGCAAAACGAGTGAACGAACTTCAGCTCAAGAGTCACCAGTTGCTAACGCAGTTGCGCACCCGTCTTTTGATGCACGAACTTTTGCCAATGACATTGGGGTGATTACTTTGGCAAAACCGATAGACCTTCTTGGCAAGGTGCGCACGATTGCTTTGCCATTTGGCATGGATGCCCTTGTTTGGCCAGCCAACGGCACACCGGCAACAGTCAGCGGATGGGGTGTCACCGTTCCTTCAGGTGGTGCCACATCTGACCAATTGATGCGAGCCGATCTCCTGGTGCTCGCTGGTCCGGGGCAGCCATGCGGTCAATACGGACCCGATCTTGATCCAGTGCAAGATATTTGCGCTGGCACACCTGCAGGAAATATTGATGCCTGCCAAGGAGATAGCGGCGGCCCGTTAGTTACTCAAGGAGTCGTTCCGATTCTCACTGGTTTGGTGAGTAGTGGCAATCAATGCGCGAAGGCGGGTTACCCAGGTTTATACAGCCGAATCACGACCTTCTTGCCATGGCTGTCTGCCCAAGGCAGCATTCCCACAACGAAACCATCAGCGGCTACGAACCTTGCAGCACGCAATGACGGGGGTCGCGTGACGGTGACTTGGTCTGCGCCCCCTGACCCTGGGACAAGTTCAACCATTTGGAAAGTAGCGGCAGTGCCGAGTGGACAGTCATGCGTGACAACGGGAACTTCGTGTGAATTTGATGGGTTACCCGGTGGACAAGCAGCGACGTTCTCTGTCAGCGGGTCAAATGCTTTTGGCGAAGGGGCTCCAACTGCGCTCACTGCACCATTTGTTGCAGGGCTCACTGCTCGTAAAGCAGGAACAACTTTGACATTTGCTGCAATTACTCGTCTTGCTGGACTGACGGGTAAACCAACCATCAAGGTTGCCCCCATTGCGAAAAACACCTGCGTGGTGCGTGGCGCAAAAGTTGTAATGATGCAGGCGGGTACCTGTGTTATTCAGTTAAAAAAGGGTAAGGCCAGACATTCTTTGTCGGTGCAAGTGCTCTAGCGAGCGGTTATTCGTCTTCTAGCTGATGCCGTTCCATGCTCACAATTCTTGGCGTTCCATCTGGGGCAAACGCGCGATGCAACACAATAAATGAACCAGGAGCAAGTTTGGGATCCCACTGTGGACGAGACGCATCTCCACCTACTGATTCAGCTAAAGCCGACAAAATTCCCGGCATAACTGGCCTATGCGAACACACCACCATTGCTTGATGCTGACTCAACAGATCCCGAATACGACTAACTACCTTTTTTGGATTCTCGAGAAAACGCTCTTCACTCAGTGATGGTTCCGGAATAACAGGAACATTGATCGACTTCGCATAGCGTTTCACACTTTGCATGCAGCGTTCTGAATCTGAGGAGTGAACTGCAGTAATGCCGTAAGCATCCAGAAGGGGCGCCAATGCTTTTGCCTGACTGCGGCCTTTCCCGCTAATAGGTCGCTCATAGTCATGTTTGCCTTTGAAGTCAGATCGCTTTACTGCCTGTGTATGACGCAGAATGATGAGTGGCACAGTTGGCGGCAAGGTAGCAGCCTGCTCAACAAGTGCAATGTCATGCTCGTAGGTCAATAAACCCTTAGCCTGCTGGACAGGGATCCAACGGAGTTCATCAACCTCTTCGTTTGGAACGAACTCCTCTTCATTGCGAGCCTGGGCAACCCAGTATTCGACTGTCTTAGGTCGCCCAAATGCGATGTATTCCTGTGTGGGCAAGCGTGAACCCAGCACTGCTTGTATGCCTGTTTCTTCATCGCATTCACGAACAGCTGCATTGATGATGTGCTCGCCCTGATCAATCTTGCCTTTAGGTAGCGACCAATCACTGCGGTGAGGGCGATGGACAGCAAGGGTTTCGTAACGTCCTTGGGTTCCACGAAGCAAGATAACTCCAGCGGCCCGGACCGCACTAATGCTCTGATCGGTAGGCATCCCTATACCAATCCCGAATGTTGTGCAGACTTTCGTGCTTTATCCCAGATATCGGTAAATGTGTAACGATCGTGCATCTCGTACTCAAGCTCGATTCCATGAAGAAGTCCGAGTGCGAATCCTGTGGGCGCGTCTACATCAGATGAACCTGCTAACTCACGCAAGAATTCTTGTGCGACAAAAGCATCTTGGTGTCCGCCTAATAGTTCGGTTACTTCAGCAAGGGATTTCGCAAATTTCTTTGCCTGGTTCCCGAAAATGGGAACAACAACGTCGACTGCATAGCGGGCGCGCTTTGCTTTGATGCGTGCCCGGTGCCATTCCGTGGCGGGCCCATGGATTTTTAACTGTCCGCAGGATTTGGCCAAAACCTTCCAGGAATGTTCGATCAATGGCGGAAATACGACTTCACATGGCTGGTAGGCGCTATCCACCATCCGCGGCGCTCGTGCGGCCTGGACTAGATCTTCAATGAGGTAGGTATGGCGATCGCTTCGCAGTGCAGCCATAGCTCCAGCTCGGGCGGTTTCGATACGCCGATCTAGGTGAGTGCGAATTGCGTTCATCGCTAGGTCTGAATCGTGAGGGTGCAAATCATTTGCGTGTTTGAGAAGACGCTCTTCGAGCACTTCACTATCGCGGATCATGCCCATTTCATCAGCAAGCCAAGCGAGTTCTTCTTCGAGTGTGAACGCCCACTCATGGTCAAGGAGTGAGTCAAAGGTACGTAAGTTGCTGCGTAAGCGGCGGGCGGCGACTCGCACTTGATGCACTGAGTCGGGCAGGTTTCTGCGAACCGCGATGTCAGCAAAGATGAGCGCGCGTACCTGGTGAGCGATAGTCGACCTGATTGCGTCAACTGCCATGCCGCTTGGGCCTGGCATTGGTAAGTCGGGGACATCTGCTGGTGCAGAGGCACGTGGGCCTAGCGCGCTCGCTGCCTTACTCATGGTTCCGGGAATTGCTCCAGCGTCGACCAGTAATCCACTGACAACCTCCATAATGGCAAGGGCCTGAGGATCGTCGTTATCAAGTAATTCAATTTCGAGTTCTCGAAAAATTCCTACTGCAATTCCATTGAGATCAACAACGGTGACCACGTCATCAACGATCTCGACAAGCGGTTTGCCCGTTGTTGAACTCATTACTCGAGGGCTTCGCTCTGTGCGTAACTCCACGACGGGCACCAAAGGCAAGTCGCGCACTAGGGGAGTAATGATGTCCGCAAGTTCTGCCGGAACTTGACCAACTTCGCCAGCATTGAGGGCTACCTGGAGTTCATCACGAACGCCTTCGGCAAGACTTTCAACGGGAAGTTTGAGATGCCACCCTGCATCATGCCCACCTTCGCGACGGCGCAGGGTGACGTTCCAGCGGAACAATGTAAGTTCCGAGGTGTCGTGATAGATGGCACGCATCGACACTGTTGGGTGGAAAACTACTTGACTATCAAGACCGGAAAGGTCAGGCCACTCAAAAAGAGCATGAACGCGGAATTTGCGCTCAATTTCTCGATGTGTGGTCGGATTCGTCACTATGCAGCACCATGTTTTGTTCGCGCGATTAGGGTTTCTTGGTAGTCAGCAAGCAGTGTGCCATCTTCGCGGTACAGGTGTCGCGTCCAGATTCCTTCTGCATCCAAACTCCACGTGGAATATTCAGGACTCATAGCCATATCGAATAGCTCGTTCACCCATGCGACGTGGACTGGTTCCGCCAGTCGAACAAGAGTTTCAACCCGGCGGTCCAGGTTGCGATGCATCATGTCAGCGGAGCCAATCCAGACCTCGCGAGCTCCGTTGTTCTCAAAGCAAAATGCTCGTGAGTGTTCTAAGAATCTGCCTAAAATGCTGATCACACGGATGTTTTCGCTCAAGCCTGGTACTCCTGGACGCAAGGCACAGATACCACGAACAAACACCTCAACTGGTACGCCCGCTTGGGAAGCGCGATACAAGGAATCAATGACAACTTCGTCAACAAGTGCATTGCACTTGAAGCGGATACCACTTGGCAGGCCCGCAGCGCTGTTTGCAATTTCACCTTCGATGCGCTCAATGAGCCCTGTTCGAACCGAATGAGGCGCGACCAACAGTCGTGCATATTCGGTATTCATTGAGTAGCCGGAAAGCACATTGAAGAGATTCGAGATGTCCTCACCGACTTCCGCTGAACAAGTAATCAGACCGATATCTTCATAGAGGCGTGCAGTTTTAGGGTGGTAGTTGCCCGTACCGAGGTGCGTGTAACGGCGAAGTTGGTCTCCGTCATTGCGCACGACCATTGAGGCCTTCACGTGAGTCTTCAGCCCAACGAGCCCATACACCACGTGAACTCCAGCTTCTTCAAGCTTGCGGCTCCAGTCGATGTTGTTTTGTTCATCAAAGCGAGCCTTGATTTCAACAATGGCCAGAACCTGCTTGCCATTTTCTGCTGCTGTAATGAGGGCATCAACAATTGGCGAGTCACCCGAGGTTCGGTACAAGGTTTGCTTGATTGCTAACACATGTGGATCGTTGGCAGCTTGTTCCAAGAACAGCTGAACGCTCGTACTGAAAGAGTCGTAGGGGTGATGCAACAACACGTCGTGCTCGCGAACCACGGTAAAGATATCTGGCTGGCTTGAGGATTCGACTTCAGCAAGTTGGCGCGATGTGCGACCCACAAAGTTTGCCTGCTTCAAGTCTGGACGATCGAGCCCGACGAACGACCACAAGCCAGTGAGATCCAGGGGACCAGGAACACGGAACACTTCGCTATCAGTGACATCAAGTTCACTCATGAGAAGTTCGAGCACATAGGGGTCAATTGATGCTTCGACTTCAAGGCGTACTGGTGGGCCAAAGCGACGACGCATAAGTTCACGTTCAAGTGCAAGAAGTAAATTCTCGGCATCATCTTCTTCCACCTCAACATCTTCGTTACGTGTGACGCGGAAGCTGTGGTGTTGGAGAATCTGCATACCAGGGAAAAGTTCATTGAGGTGTGCAGCCATGACGTCTTCCAGTGGTACGAAGCGTTGTGAGCCAAGAGCAACGAAGCGCGGAAGAAGCGGAGGAACCTTGACTCGGGCGAACAGTTCATTGCCCGTCACAGGGTTGCGCACCACAACAGCAAGATTGAGGGACAATCCACTGATGTATGGGAATGGGTGTGATGGATCGACTGCGAGGGGAGTCAAAACTGGGAAGACTTGTGCGTGGAAAAACTTGTCGAGAGCCTCACGCTCTTCGACGGTAAGTTGCTCGTAGCGAAGTAATTCAATGCCAGCCGAACGCATTTCTGGGAGCACTTCACCTTGAAAAACCTGAGCATGCTCCCGTTGCAACGCATGTGCCCGACTCCAGATTGATTCGAGTACATCCTTCGGGCTCTTTCCACTCGCCGATCGAACAGCGATCCCTGTTGCAATGCGGCGCTTGAGCCCGGCCACTCGCACCATGAAGAACTCATCAAGGTTGCTGGCGAAGATCGCCAGAAACTTGGCACGCTCTAAAACAGGGAGATTGGCGTCCTCGGCGAGCTCAAGAACACGCTGATTAAAGGCCAGCCATGAGAGCTCACGGTCCAAGAAGCGATCAACGGGAAGGTCAGCAAGTGGATTCGACACGCGAGCATGGTGTCATAAGAAGGTGAACAAGGCTTGGCTGCTAGGTGACCGATCCATGGCGATACATGACATCAACGTCCCAGCGGGAAAATCCAAGGGCCTCGTAGAGGGAGATCGCCGAAGTATTTGAGGCATCTACGTACAGCATGCTCTGGACCAACCCACACGAGCGCAGATGGTGGAGCCCGGCGAGAGTCAGGGCCTTACCCAAGCCGCGGCCTTGAAGGGTTGGGTCAACCCCGACCACATAGACCTCGCCGATGGCATCGTGCGCATGCGGATGATCTGGGGTTACCTGGATTTCACCGTGAATCTTGGTCCAGTGAAAACCGAGCATTGTTCCGGTGTCACGATCTTGCGCTACCAAGAAGCCAGGAATTGAGAACCACGGCTCAGCCATTCGGCGATGCAGATCGGCAAGAGTCCAGTCACCTTGCTCATCATGACCAGCGAATGCGCGTGCATTAAGCGCCACCCATTCATCATCATCTTGACCAGGAATGAATGTGCGCAAGATGACGTCATCACCAAAGCTTGCAGGTGGGAGTGGTGCGAGCAGTGATCGACGCATTTGCCAAAGGGAGCGTGCATGATCAAAACCCATGGCTTTTGCCCATTGACCTGAAACTGATTGCTCGCCATGTGCCCACAAACGAAGGTTGCCATCGGGCGCAGCTGTGACAAGTGCCTGAATAATTTCAGTGCCAAGTCCTTGTCGACGAAATTCAGGGGCTACTGCAATTTCCGCGCTAGGTCCTTCGACTTTGTCGGTGACATCTAAATGTGCATAAGCAATTAATTGCGCGTTTTCGTACTTGAGGAAATGCAATCCTTGGGCATCTCCGCCGTGGCGAAGGTGCAAAAACACATGTTCTGAAATAGGTGAAAGGCCATCGTGGGAAGTGATTTCATCAATGAGTGCAACGGCTTCATCAATTTGCGACTGGTGTAGTTGAGCAACGATTTCCACAGGGCTCATATCTAGATCAAGCCAGCATCAACTTCATCGACAGCCAGTACGGCCATCGTGGCTTGATCAATGTTTTGCGGAACAAAGCGATAGCCAACGTTACGAACTGTGCCAATCATGGCCTCATGTTCCGCACCGAGTTTCGCACGCAAGCGTCGCACGTGCACGTCGACAGTGCGGGTACCACCAAAGTAGTCGTATCCCCAAACTTCTTGTAAAAGCAATGCGCGAGTGAAAACGCGACCCGGATGCTGCGCTAGGAATTTCAAGAGCTCAAATTCCTTGAACGTGAGATCGAGTGCGCGACCGCGCAACTTTGCGGTGTAGGTGCCTTCGTCAATCATGAGCTCACCACTGCGAATTTCTTCACTGTTACCCGACTCAAGATCGACGCCAGGTGCCAAGCGCGAGGCAGCTAGTCGAAGTCTTGCTTCAACTTCAGCAGGGGAGGCAGTATCCAAAAGAACTTCATCAATGCCCCAGTCCCATTGCACAGCCGATAAGCCGCCCTCAGTGGTGACCAGCACGAGCGGTGCATCGATGCCCGTGTGTTGCAGTAGCCGGGTGAGTCCGCGCACGGCTGGAAGGTCTCGGCGGCCATCAACAAGAAGCACATCGCACTCTGGGGCGTTCAGTAGCGCAGTTGGTTCTGCTGGCAGGGTGCGCACTTGGTGGGTTAATAAGGCCAGCGCTGGCAGGACCTCAGTGGAGGAATCAAGCGCACGCGTGAGCAAGACGATTCGCATCTGTGACCACCTCCAACGTTGCGTTGAGACAGAATGCTCCCATGAACCTGCCTGCGACGACCAATCTGGTTGCATCAGACGGGGAACGAATCGCCGTCCAGATGACTCCCGGTCCCGGATCGATGGTCTTCGTGGTGGCCCACGGCATCACTGGGAATGGCGAACAGGAGCAGGTACGAGCCATCGTTCAACGGCTTGTGGCAGTCGGATCGGTCATCACCTTGGACCTTCGTGGGCATGGGCGCTCAGGTGGGCAATCAACAGTGGGGATGTGGGAAGTACTCGACGTCGATGCTGCAGTGGCATGGGCAAGGGAGCTTGGTTTCTTGCACGTGGTGAGCGTGGGCTTCTCGATGGGCGCGGCCGTGTGTCTTCGTCAGGCTGCTTTAGCCCTGCACCCTGAACTCACGAGCGAAGCTGATCCGCGGCTCATTTCTCCGGTTGATGCAGTAGTGGCCGTGAGTGGGCCGGCCTTTTGGTATTACCGAGGCACGAAGGTGATGCGCGGTTTGCATTGGTGTGTAGAAACCAAGGTGGGCCGAGGGTTGCTTCGCATGAAGAAGACCATCATTCGTCCTGTCCAGTGGCCCCACCCGCGGCCAATTGAGCCCTTGGTGGCAGCTGGATTACTCGGTGAGACCCCCTTGCTGGTCGTGCATGGCACCCATGATCGTTATTTCCCGGTGGAACACCCAAAGGCGATCCATCGGGCTGCGACAGCTAGCGGGCATCCGGATGCTGAGGTCTGGCTCCTTGACGGGGTTGGTCATGCCGAGGCCGCGATGGCAATGGATACGATCGACGAAATTGCGAAATGGAGCTTGGCCAGATGCTCGGATTGATTCTGCTTATTGCGGTGTTGGTGCTTGCCAGCTTTTTTGGTCTGTGGCGGAAAAAAACAGACGGAACGATGAAGCCGGTTTCTTCGAAGGCAGTAGCCGCTCCGATTCCGGTTGCAGATGATGCGCCGGAAGTTGATGTGCACACCGCATCAATTGCAGAACACGGCGGCGAAAAACTGACCGCTGAAATCTTGGGATCGGCCTTGGGTACCCATGCCACCTTGGTTCAGTTCTCGACCGCTTTTTGCCAACCGTGCCGGGCCACACGCAGGATCTTGGACGAAGTTGCCACGATGGTGCCAGGAACAGTTCATCTCGAGATCGACGCTGAAGCTCATCTTGATTTGGTTCGGCAGCTTGATGTACGCCGCACACCCACGGTGCTGGTTTTGGATGCACAGGGCGTGATTACGAAGCGAGCTGTGGGAATGCCGCGCAAGGCAGACGTTATTGCTGCTTTGGGAGAAGTACTCTAAGGCTTTATTGCAAAGCCTTTGCATGAACAATTTTCAGCCTTGTTGCACGGTGTTTCCTGTGGAACTCTTGGGAAATGTCCACACCAGGTTTATGTGATCCCCAGGTAGAAGTTGATGTTCGCGGCCCTCGTTTTGCTGCTGCGATCACTGTGGTGGTTCTCGCAGCTTCGTTGCTTACTATCGGCACAGCGGTGGCAACCACGTTGCTGATCATTCAAACGATCGTGTTTGGCCTTGGCGCATTTGTGGGTTTGAAGGCTCAGCCGTACGGCATTATCTTCCGCACCCTGGTGCAGCCCCGTTTGTCACCAGCGACTGAGTTTGAAGCGATTGCACCACCGCGCTTCGCGGCACTGGTGGGTTTCATCTTTACGGTCGTTGCACTTATTGGTGTGATCACAAGTGTTGATGCAATTACGTACATTGCAGTTGTCGGAGCGCTTGCGGCAGCATTTTTAAATGCGGCCTTTGGTTTTTGTCTCGGTTGTGAAATGTTCTTGCTCGGTAAGCGTGTTTTCTCACGCCCGGCACGTGTCTAATTCTTAATAGACAAGTGCTTGCGCGCCTGGTGCAAGAATTTCTTCAACAAAGCTCGCTGCTCCAGCAACGCGGATACCGTCAATGACATCAGATGGTGCGATCTCGCGGCGCTGTGCACATTGTGAGCACAGGGTTACTGTGCCACTGATGAGAACAGATTGAAGTAGGTCAGACAGTTCAGCCGCGTGGGCAAGAGTGAATTCCGCGGCACGTCCTGGCAACGCGAACCATGCGGCTTCCCCGGTCAGCCAAAGTGAGACTTGAGCGCCCGAGGCAACCGCGGTCGCAGCCACCGTGAAGCCTTGAGCGCAGCGCTCAGGATCGTCAGATCCCGCTGTGACCTTCACGACTAACTGCCTCATGCCATTTGCTCCCATGGGCGATAGGCTGCCGTACATGCTGGAAATCGTCTACCCGAGTCTTGTGGTTGGCGCCCTTGCTCTTGCAGGCTGGGTGTCGGTCCTAGTCGTCTATCGACTGTTGAAGAGTCAAGGCTGATCTCAATGGATGCGGACGCAGTCAAGGCTGAACTTGCGCCCATCTCTTGGCTGATCGGCCATTGGGTTGGCGTCGGCACCGGGCACTACCCCACGATTGAAGACTTCCGCTTTGGGCAAGAGGTGGTCTTCAGTACAGACGGTCGCCCATTCTTGAATTACAGCTCACGTAGCTGGTTGCTGGATGAAGAGGGCAATCGCATTCGCCCGCTGGCATCTGAATCGGGATTTATTCGCCCACGCCCAGACAATCACCTCGAGATGCAGCTTTCGCATCCCACGGGGTATGCCGAAATTTGGTACGGCAAAGTTGAGATCACTGGCATTGAACAGGCAGTTATTACGGGCGCTCGAGCAGAAATGCGCACTGACGCAGTGATGCGTACGGAAAGCGCAAAGGAATACACGCTCGGTCATCGACTTTATGGTCTGGTAGACAGCAAGTTGTTGTGGACCTTCGATATGGCAGCGATGGGCCAGCCAGTGAGCAATCACCTTGCAGCATCTCTTCAGCGCGCGGACATTACGGAACCCGAGCAGACAAGTGAATAGCGATTGGGATCAGCGGTTACGCGAACATGGTTTTCGCATCACACCACAACGCCAACTTGTGCTGGAAGCCGTTGATCGTTTACGCCATGGAACACCTGAAGAAATTCTTTTTGAAGTTCAACGCACCGCATCTGGAGTGAACCTCTCAACAGTGTATCGAACACTCGAAGTTCTTGAAGATGTCGGGTTAGTTACGCATGCCCATATAGGACATGGTGCCCCGACTTATCACGCAGTTGATGAAGACATTCATATTCACCTTGTCTGTGATACCTGCGGAAAGGTAAGCAGCGCTCCAGGCTCAGTAGCTAACGATTTCATTGCACAGCTTCGTAAGCATCACGCCTTTGTCACGGATATTTCCCATATGGCCATGCATGGAGAATGTGAATCTTGCTTCACCACGCTCAGTACATCTCAGGTTAGGGATCACTGATGAATATGTTGCCCCCCGCTGAAATATTTGACCAAGAAATGGCGTGGCACTGCGGCGATCCCTTAGGTGAGCAACGATTACTTATTGCAGGCCAAGGAATTATTGAACTCACGAATCGTGGAGTGATCACGGTTAGTGGTCAAGATCGACTGACATGGCTCAATGACCTCACCACCCAATTGGTAAAAGATCTACAGATTCGAAATAGCGCTCTCGCATTGATCTTGAGCCCGAATGGCCATGTCGAATATGAGCTGCACATTATTGATGATGGTCAAACATCATGGATCATCACCCAGCCCGGGCAAGCTGATGAGTTACTTCTTTACCTCGATCGAATGCGGTTCATGTTGCGCGTCGAAGTTGCAAACGCCACTGATCGTTTCGCGGTCGTGTGGGAACCTGTCCATCAGATAGATGAAAAGTGTCCGACGTGGTTGGTGCCGGAACCTTTTGCTTCACGAGGTTTTTCCGGGCGCGAAGTGGTCATTGCGCGCGATGAGTTAGCGGCACGGCTTGCGACGCAACCACAAGCTGGATCGTGGGCATTAGAAGCATTACGCATTGCATCCGGCATGCCGCGCATGAATTGCGAAACAGATCACCGAACGATCCCTAACGAAGTGAACTGGCTGAATTCAGCTGTGCATCTCAACAAAGGTTGCTACCGAGGGCAAGAAACTGTCGCCAAGGTGCACAACTTGGGTCAACCGCCTCGTCGCTTAGCGCTGGTTCATCTTGATGGATCAGCAGAAGAGCTGCCTGTTCATGGTGATGAGATCACCTGCAATAGCAAGGTTGTTGGTTGGATCGGCACCGCTGTACGTCACTACGAAGAGGGCAACATTGCACTCGCGATATTGAAGCGCAACGTTGCAATTGGTGAGCGACTTGTAATCAACCACAACGGTCAAGAGATTACGGCGTTGGAGGATCCAGCTCCAGCAGGATGGTGATTGGTCCATCGTTTGTGAACGTGACCTTCATGTCAGCTCCAAACCGGCCAGTTGCAACTTGAGCACCACCGTCACGAAGTGCCTGTGCGAATTCTTCAATCAGCGGCTGCGCAACTAACCCCGGTGCAGCTGCATCCCAGGTAGGCCGTCGGCCCTTTTTGGTATCGGCATAAAGCGTGAACTGACTGATCACAAGTATGGGTAAGCCCAGATCTCTGGCGGAGACCTCAGCGGACTCCCCATCGAAAATCCGCAGTTGGTGCACCTTGTCGGCAAGCTTGTGTGCGGTTGCCACATCATCGGTGTGTGTGACACCGACGAGTACTACTAAGCCAGGGCCTTGGAATTCACCAAGAATCACACCGTCAACACTGACGCTGGCTTCGAGGGCTCGTTGAATTAGGGCTCGCATGTGCTCACCCTTTCACAAATTCCTAGCTCGATCAGTTACCGTTACCGCGTGCTGTATCAAACCCAAAACATCGCGTATCTCTTGCTCACAATTTTGATCGTAGGTTTAAGTGGGTTTGCCTTTATCGATTGTCTGCGCCGACCAGCACAAGCATTTCCCGCAGTAGGTCGACAATCCAAGGTCTTGTGGCTGATTCTCACTGGTCTTTCAACGTTAGCCAATCTTGCTATCGGTGATCCGCTATCCCTGTTCGGTATCGCCGGTGCAGTGATCGCACTGGTCTATCTCTTTGATGTACGCCCGCGCATCATTGAGATATTGAATAACCGGTGGTAGCTACTTCTTTTTGCCTTGAGCAGCCACAGCAGCAGCAGCCGTGGCTGCAGCTTCAGGATCTAAGTATTGGCCACCAGGGATAATCGGCTTAAGGTTTTCATCAAGGCGATACACCAGTGGAATTCCAGTTGGAATGTTCAACGTTGCGATGTCTGCATCCGAAATCCCGTCGAGATGTTTCACAAGCGCTCGCAATGAATTACCGTGTGCCGCAATCAACACTGTTTTGCCGGCACGAAGGTGTTCAGCAACGATCACATCTTCCCAATAAGGAATCAGTCGAGTGACAACGTCCATTAAGCATTCAGTTGCGGGTACAGCTTCAGGTGGAAGCGCCCTGTAGCGAGCTTCATGGGTCTGGGCCCATTCATCATTGGCATCGATCGCTGGTGGTGGGGTGTCATATGAACGCCGCCACAGCATGAACTGCTCTTCCCCATACTCAGCAAGAGTCTGAGCCTTGTCTTTGCCTTGAAGAGCGCCATAGTGACGCTCATTCAATCGCCAGTTGCGTACCACTGGGATCCAGTGAAGATCCGCTGCTTCCAGAGCGATCTGGCTGGTCTTAATTGCGCGCTTCAATAGCGAGGTGTGCACCACATCAGGCAGGATGCCGGCTTCCTTAAGGAGTTCGCCGCCACGCTTGGCTTCAGCCATACCCTTCTCGTTAAGGTCGACGTCGACCCACCCGGTGAAGAGATTCTTCGCGTTCCATTCGCTTTCGCCGTGGCGAAGCAGGATCAGGGTGTAGGGCGCCTGGCTTGTGGTCATGACCCTATTTTGCCTGCCGTGCTGGGGTTATTGCTCACCGGGATGTTCAAGCAGGTGGCGCCATGCTTCAAGGTTGAAGGTTGGCTCACCACGAGAAATACGCCAGTTCCATTCACGCTGCATGGCGCTGAGGAAACCCATTTCCAAAATTGGATTGAACGACTCATCGGAGTATTCAAGAACGCTGCCCAGAAGTCGGTCGAGTTCCTCCTCATCAATGGCTTTAAGTGAGACTCGTCCAGTCAGGTAGATGTCGCCATATTGGTCAATAGAAAAAGCGACGCCATACATCCGGCGGTTCTTTTCTAATAGCCACTCGTGAACCGAATCGTTATTTTCCTCGGGACAGCGAGCCACAAATGCGCTGATCGATACTGCGTGTGTCCCAACAGCAAGCGCAACATTTGTTTTGAGTTTTTTTACACCCGGCAAGGTAGCAACAAAAGTTGGACCAGCAATTTCTTCAAATTCAATTTCGCTCTTGCGTAAATATGTGCGAATAGCTGCAGCGACGGCAGTTTTATCAATCATGATGCTTACAGGCTACAGCGCGATACTTGCAGTCTGCGCGTGGTAATCAACCAGTGCTTGCGAATATGAA
>WLOE01000130.1 GCA_009699465.1 Actinomycetota bacterium
GGCCCCTTCTTCGTTGTTTTTAGAGGGATTTTCGGACATTTAGTCCCAAGATTCACGAATTTCCCATAATGCGCTTGACCTTTTGGGCTTTCGGGTCCATCGTTTGCTCCGCAGTCCCGTACGCCATATCGGTTACCGAGGATCTGTTCGTTTCACCAGGCTCGCAGCTGTCGCTGAATCTGGTCCGGCGGACATGACATCGAGGGTGATCGCTGATGGGGGCGGGGTCGACAGCGGTTTGCCCTTCGGGTAGGCTGCCGCTTTGCGCTGCCATTTCTATGCACACACCACCGGGTGTTCGAGGGGTTTGCCCCTTGACTGTCCGGATTGTCGGCATTGATTCAGGTCTCGCAAGTTGGAAATAGCTTTCTGTGGAAGGAACTGCTTTGGCCCCCACGCGTACGTCAAACGTCACGCCGCTTTCCCCTGGACTTCACCGAGCCTCGTTCGCAAAGATTCGCGAGCCGCTTGCTGCACCAGACCTGTTGAAGCTGCAAACTGCAAGCTTTGACTGGTTGCTTGGCGGTGAGCAGTGGAAAGCCGCTGTTGCCTTGTCAATTGCTGAAGGCAACAACGAAATTCCACAGGTCTCAGGCCTGACGGAAATCTTCGAAGAGATCAGCCCGATTGAGGATTTCGCTGGCGCCATGTCGCTGTCGTTCCGCGATCACCGCTTTGAGCCTCCGAAGTACACCGTTGAGCAGTGTAAGGACAAAGACTTCACGTACTCAGCTCCTTTGTTCGTGACTGCAGAGTTCATGAATAACGAGACTGGTGAAATCAAGTCCCAGACCGTCTTCATGGGCGACTTCCCACTGATGACCAACAAGGGCACCTTCGTCATCAACGGCACTGAGCGTGTGGTGGTGTCACAGATCGTTCGTTCACCAGGCGTGTACTTCGATCGCTCGGTCGACAAGGCAACTGACAAAGACGTCTTCGCAACCAAGATCATTCCAAGCCGTGGCGCATGGCTTGAGTTTGAAATTGATAAAAAGGATCTCGTCGCAGTTCGCGTTGACCGCAAGCGTAAGCAGCCAGTCACCGTGCTGTTGAAGGCTCTGGGCATGACCACTGAAGAGATTGTTGAGCGTTTCGGTAAGTACGAAACCTTCATGGCAACTCTTGAGAAGGATCACATCGCTAGCCAAGAAGATGCACTTCTGGACATCTACCGCAAGCTGCGCCCTGGCGAACCTCCTACATTGGAAAACGCGCGAAACTTGCTCGACAATTTCTACTTCAATCCAAAGCGTTACGACCTTGCCAAGGTTGGCCGCTACAAGATCAACAAGAAGCTTGGTCTTGATCTTCCATTGACGCAGAGTGTGTTGACGCTTGAAGACATCATTCAAACGGTTGAGTACTTGGTGTGCTTGCATGCAAGCGAAACCACCGTCGAAGGCCCACGTGGCGCAGTGCGCGTTGAAACTGACGACATTGATCACTTCGGTAACCGTCGTCTTCGCACCGTTGGCGAACTGATTCAGAATCAGATCCGCACCGGTTTGTCACGGATGGAGCGTGTTGTTCGTGAGCGCATGACCACCCAAGATGTTGAAGCAATCACGCCACAGACGTTGATCAACATCCGTCCGGTAGTTGCGTCAATCAAGGAGTTCTTCGGAACATCTCAGTTGTCGCAGTTCATGGACCAGACCAACCCACTTGCTGGTTTGACGCACAAGCGTCGTCTTTCCGCACTTGGGCCGGGCGGTCTTTCACGTGAGCGCGCAGGCTTCGAAGTCCGCGACGTTCACCCATCGCACTACGGCCGCATGTGCCCAATTGAAACCCCTGAAGGTCCAAACATTGGTCTGATTGGTTCGTTGGCAACCTACGGTCGCGTGAACGCTTTCGGGTTCATCGAAACTCCATACCGCAAGGTTGTGAATGGTCGCGTTCTCGACGAAGTCGATTACCTGACAGCTGATGAAGAAGATCTGCATGTGGTGGCTCAGGCCAACACCACGATCGATGGCAACGGCAAGATGCTCGATGACCGCGTTCTCGTGCGTCGTAAGGGTGGCGAAGTCGATTACATCCTTCCTAACGATGTTGACTACATGGACGTTTCACCACGTCAGCTGTGGTCAGTAGCAACTGCGATGATTCCGTTCCTTGAGCATGACGACGCAAACCGCGCGCTCATGGGTTCGAACATGCAGCGTCAGGCAGTGCCATTGCTTCGCGCAGAGGCACCTCTTGTTGGTACCGGCATGGAATTCCGTGCGGCATACGACGCAGCAGACATCGTCACCGCGCAAGCAGCTGGTGTTGTCACTGAAGTGTCAGCCGATGCAGTCACCGTGATGCAAGACAATGGCGAATACATGGTGTACAGCATGGAGAAGTTCCATCGCTCAAACCAGGGCACCTGCTTCAACCAACGCCCAGTTGTCAGTGCGAACGAGCGCGTTGAAGTTGGTCAGATTCTTGCTGACGGTCCTTCAACCGATCTCGGTGAAATGGCTCTTGGTAAGAACCTGCTCGTGGCATTCATGCCATGGGAAGGCCACAACTACGAAGACGCCATCATCTTGAACCAGCGTCTTGTGCAAGACGACGTGCTTTCTTCAATTCACATTGAAGAGCATGAAGTTGATGCCCGCGACACCAAGCTTGGTCCAGAGGAAATCACTCGCGATATTCCAAACGTTGCTGAAGAAGTGCTTGCTGATCTTGATGATCGCGGCATTATTCGCATCGGTGCAGATGTTGTTCCTGGTGACATCCTCGTTGGCAAGGTCACTCCAAAGGGCGAAACAGAACTCACCCCAGAAGAGCGTTTGCTTCGTGCCATCTTCGGCGAGAAGGCTCGCGAAGTTCGCGATACTTCACTGAAGGTTCCACACGGTGAATCAGGCAAGGTCATCGGCGTTCGTGTGTTTGATCGCGAAGAAGGCGATGAGCTTCCACCAGGTGTGAACCGTTTGGTTCGTGTCTATATCGCTCAGAAGCGCAAGATCACCGAAGGTGACAAGCTGGCTGGTCGTCACGGTAACAAGGGTGTTATCTCCAAGATTCTCCCTGCCGAAGATATGCCATTCCTTGAAGACGGAACTCCTGTCGACATCGTGCTGAACCCACTTGGTGTTCCAGGACGTATGAACGTCGGCCAGATTCTGGAAACTCACTTGGGTTGGGCAGCTGCAACGGGTTGGAAGGTTGATCCAACTGACCCACGCGCAAAGAATCTGCCTGCTGATGTTCAGTCTGCAGAGCGTCGCACCAAGGTGGCAACACCAGTGTTCGATGGTGCTCGCGAAGAAGAACTTGCATTGGTTCTTGAATCAACATTGCCAACCGACGATGGATTCACACTCGTTGGTGCAGATGGCAAGGCGCAATTGTTTGACGGACGTAGCGGTGAGCCATACCCAGGCCGCGTAACCGTTGGTTACATCTACATTCTCAAGCTCTTGCACTTGGTTGACGACAAGATCCACGCACGTTCAACTGGTCCATACTCGATGATCACCCAGCAACCACTGGGCGGTAAGGCACAGTTCGGTGGCCAGCGCTTCGGCGAAATGGAAGTGTGGGCACTTGAGGCATATGGCGCTGCCTATGCACTTCAGGAGCTCTTGACCATTAAGTCCGATGACGTGCTTGGTCGCGTGAAGGTGTACGAAGCCATCGTCAAGGGCGAGAA
>WLOE01000131.1 GCA_009699465.1 Actinomycetota bacterium
CGTCGCGTTACTGGTACCTGCACGCAGCACCAGCGCGACATTGCAAACGCAGTGAAGAATGCCCGCGAAGTGGCACTTCTTCCTTACACCTCAACAGCACGCTAAGGAACCCATCATGAAGCTGATTTTGACTCAAGAAGTTTCAGGCCTTGGCATTGCTGGCGACATCGTCACAGTCAAGGATGGTTACGCACGTAACTTCCTGATGCCACGTGGACTAGGCATTGCCTGGACCCGCGGTGGCGAAAAGCAGGTCACCCAGATTAAGCGCGCCCGTAAGGTCCGCGAGATCCGCGACACTGCTCACGCAAACGAAGTAAAGCAGGCCATCGAGGCTCTCAAGGTTCGCCTTGAAGCTAAGGCCGGCGACACTGGACGCCTCTTCGGCTCCATCACCACAGCAGACATTGCTGACGCGGTGAAGGCAGCCGGCGGCCCAGTTGTCGACAAGCGCAAGGTCACCATCGCAGGTCACGTCAAGAGTGTTGGCAAGTACAACGCGACGATCGTGGTTCACGAAGGCATCACCGCAAAGTTGAACTTTGAGGTTGTTGCAGGTTAATTCCTACCAATAAACATAAAGAGGGCGTTCCGTAAGGGACGCCCTCTTTATGTTTATCTGCAAATGGAGAGAAATTCGGCCTGCTGTCACTACAATTTTCACCACAAGTCAAACAGGAGGTTTGAGATGTCCTTTGGTGATTCCATCAAATACTGCTTCAGCAATTATGCGAACTTCAATGGTCGCGCTGGGCGTCCGCAGTTTTGGTATTTCCTCTTGTTCACTTGGATCGTCGGGGCAATTTTGACCATTATTGATTCAGCCGTTTTTGGAAGTTCAAGTTTTGGTGTGCTTTCAACAATATGGGCACTTGCAGTGCTCGTACCCGTCTGGGCAGTTGGTGCACGACGCTTGCATGACACCGGCAAATCGGGCTGGATGCAGTTGCTGCTGTTGATCCCGTGCGTTGGATTCATTATCTTGATCGTGTTCTGGTCAATGCCAACTACACCCGCTGCAAATAACTATGGAACAGAAACCATCTAACTTTCTAGAAATTACGGAGATTCATTATGGGTTTTGGTCAAGCAATCGGTCATTGCTTAAAAAATTACGCAACCTTTAGCGGGCGCGCAAGTCGTTCGGAATACTGGTTCTTCTTCTTGTTCAACATGCTTGTCGTCGCGCTACCAGCAAGTATTGGCGCGGGATTAGTCGTGGGTGGAACGACAACAACAACTACTGTTGACGGATCTACCAGTGAAATGAGTGCCGTTGCAGTCTTTGGATTCATTCTTATCCTGGTTGCAATTTTGATCTCGCTTGGGCTTGTGATTCCAAACCTTGCCGTGGGTTGCCGTCGTTTGCACGATCGCGGAACTTCAGGCTGGTTGCAACTCCTTCAATTGGTTCCCTGCGGATCAATTGTGTTGTTAATTTTCTGGTTACTCCCAAGCCAAAGCGCTAACGCGTATGGTGAAGGCCCAGCAAAGGCTTAGCGAATTCATTTTTGGCAGGGGCGTTGCGAAAGCAGCGCCCCTCTCGCTATTGCCTATGACAAACGCTTTGAAAGGTCAACAACAATTGCGTCAGCTGCGTCTTCAATCATTCGCAGCACTTCAACAAAACTTTCATCCCCGCCGTAATAAGGATCGGGAACATCAAGGTCGCTGCTTGGATGTTCGTGATGAGCCAGGTTTGGATCAGAAGATCGAAACATCCGCAGTTCGGTCTCGGTGCCAGCGTCATTGAGCATGACTTGGAGATTTCTGAAGTTCTCGGTGTCCATGGCTAATGCGAGATCGATATTTGCAAACCAGCTGGCATTGATCTGTCGGGCTTGATGATCGAGTTCGTATCCGAAGGTGGTCATAGTCGCGGCCGCGCGCGGGTCAGCTGGATACCCGATGTGCCAGTCGCCGGTGCCTGCTGAATCCACGGTTACCTTGTCCGCTAGCCCGGCTTTCTCGATCCGATCGCGAAGCACGGCCTCCCCGATAGGCGAACGGCAAATATTGCCCAGGCAGACCACCGTGATGTGATATTCCGACACGCGGGTGAGCGTAACGGTCGAGGCAGAACTATTTTTTGTCCACAGGATTTACCTGGCTCTAAAACGACTTACATGAGGGAAATGTCCGAAAAATATATGAGTTATCCCCACCTCATCCACAGACCATGCCCAAGAGCTGTCGGAGTGTTCCCCAGTTCATCCACAGGCTCATCCACAGGCAAAATAGACAAGGGGTCCTGGGCTTTCTATGGTGCGTCAGACCCTTGGGGTAGAACGTCTATATAAGAAAGGGGTGCACGGATGAGCGTGACTGAATTACCAATGCCGCAACAGCCCGATCGCACTCCTCCCCAAGATATTGCAGCTGAGCAATCAGTGCTTGGCGCGATGTTGCTCTCCAAGGATGCGATCGCCGATGTCGTCGAGCAGATTCGGGAAAACGACTTCTATCGTCCCGCTCACCAGAGCATCTATGGCGTCGTTCTTGATCTTTATGGCCGTGGCGAACCAGCTGATGCGGTAACCGTCGCTGCTGAACTCACCAAACTCGGTGACATTGCTCGAGTCGGTGGCGCCGCGTACTTACACACACTTGTGTCGATGGTTCCTACCGCAGCAAATGCTTCGTACTACGGACGCATCGTTCGCGAACAAGCGATACTTCGTCGCTTAGTTGAAGCCGGTACTCGCATTGTTCATATGGGCTACACCGGCACCGGTGATGTCGACGACATGGTTGATCGTGCTCAAGCAGAGGTGTACGAAGTCACTGAACGTCGTACCAGCGAGGATTACGCACCGCTCAAAGACATCATGAGTGATGCACTGAATGAGATCGAAGCCATCTCAAACCGCAGTGGCGAAATGATTGGTGTGCCAACGGGCTTCACTGATCTTGATTCACTGACCAATGGTTTGCACCCAGGTCAGTTGATTATTCTTGCTGCGCGTCCGGCAATTGGTAAGTCAACTCTTGGATTGGATATCTGTCGCGCAGCTTCAATTAAGCACGGTCTTACGTCGTGCATCTTCTCGCTGGAAATGAGTCGCAACGAAATTGTCATGCGCTTACTTTCAGCGGAAGCTCAAATTCCCTTGCATCACATGCGTGCCGGAACCATGAGTGATAATGACTGGACGAAACTCGCAGCAAAAATGGGAACGGTAAGTGAAGCACCGTTGTTTATCGATGACTCACCCAACATGACCCTGATGGAAATTCGCGCGAAGTGCCGTCGACTCAAGCAACGACACGATCTACGTCTTGTTGTCGTTGACTACTTGCAGTTGATGACTTCAGGCAAGAAAGTTGAAAGCAGACAACAGGAAGTCTCTGAGTTCTCTCGTTCGTTGAAGTTGCTTGCCAAGGAACTCGAAGTCCCTGTGATTGCTATTTCGCAGCTCAACCGTGGTCCTGAACAGCGCACGGATAAGAAGCCAATGCTTGCTGACCTTCGTGAATCTGGTTCTTTAGAACAAG
>WLOE01000132.1 GCA_009699465.1 Actinomycetota bacterium
CGATCGCGCCAAGTTCCATCACAGCTGCCGACCAGCGGGCACCATCGCGCTCACGTACCAAAGCAGTGGCTCGTTCAATCTCAGGCTTCGTCAAGTGCGCAGTCGGCATGGACAGACCTGACCAAGCTCGTTCTATGACTCGACGAATATTGGTGTCGAGGACGACGGTGGGTAGCTGAAAGGCAAAAGCACAAATTGCTGCGGCGGTGTAGTGGCCGATTCCTGGCATTGCCAAAAGTGCGGCTTCATCGGCAGGCACCTCGCCCTGAAAGTCATTGACAATTACTTGCGCGCAAGCCTGCAGCCGCATTGCACGTCGTGGATAGCCCAAGCCTTGCCAAGCGCGAAGCACGTCAGCTATTGGTGCGGAAGCAAGGTCGTGAGGGGTCGGCCATCGATGCATCCAGTCCAACCATTTGGGTGTCACGCGATCGACTTGGGTTTGTTGCAACATGAATTCACTGACCACGATGCCCCAAGGCGAAACTTCAGGATCGCGCCAAGGTAGGTCACGCTGGTGATCGTTAAACCAGGTGATGACTGCAGTGACTTCATCGAATCGTCGCGCCACGAACGGATCGTCGCATGGCGAACGCAGTAGTGCCACTACCGTGGGTCATGTGAGTGGAATGATGTCTCCGGTAGGCCCTGAAGCACCGAATGTCTATTGGGTGCGCCGCGGCGCAGTTGTGTTAGTTGCCCTGACGGTAGTTATTGGTGTGTGGTGGATGTTCAGTGGCAGTTCTAGCTCAGAACCATCCGTTTCCCCATCACCGATTGCGTCGGCAAGCGCAACGTCATCAGTTACACCGGTGGCATCCCCAATCGCGAGTTCCACGGCTTTGGTACCAGTGAGTGACCCGACCGCACTTTGTCCTGATGCCAATATTGAAGTGACTGCAACGACAGATTCCTCGACGTACATCGTGGGATCAACTCCGCGTCTAACGTTGGGTATTCAAAATATCGGCGCCTTTGCATGCACCAGAGACATTGGCCCGAAATCAAATGCGCTTGCTGTGACATCTGGTGGCTACCCGGTTTGGTCAAGCGACGATTGTGAAGCCAGCGATGTTGTTAAGGAATCTGTGCTGCAGCCTGGTCAACTCTTCCGGACAACGATTACCTGGGATGGACGTAAGTCAGCTACATCCTGCGACGCGCAAGGTGCGTTTGCAAAAGCTGGCACGTATGACGTGAGCGGAATCAACGGTGCTGTTGAAAGCGTGAAAACCCCGTTCGCGATCACAGCGAAACGTTAACAACACATTTATTTTCGAAGTGCAGAAACGGCGCGAGCTAGGGTTGGTACTTCAACAAGTTCAATTGCCTTATCCCGGATGCGTCCTTTCGTGCCAACAGGTACGAGCAACCGGGTAAAACCAAGTCGAGCGGCTTCGCTCACTCGTTCGGTCATATGCGGCACAGGGCGCACATCACCTGAAAGCGTCACTTCACCTATTGCGGCCACATCAAGAGCAATGGGTGATTCTTGACTTGCAGACACCACCGCGAGGCAAACCGCAAGGTCGCTTCCTGGATCTGAGAGGCGCATGCCGCCGATGGTTGCGAGGAATACATCTTTGTCAAAAAGTTTCAAGCTTGCTGCGCGTTCGGTAACTGCGATGAGCATCGCCATTCGAGAACTATCAAGCCCAGAAACTCCTCGACGTGGGTTGGGGTTAGTGGTGGGGGCAACGAGTGCTTGGACTTCTGCAGTGAGTGCGCGATTACCTTCAACGGTCACAGTGATGCATGTGCCAGCAACCGGAGTATCGCGATGTCCGCGGAACAGCATGCTGGGATCAAGTACCTCAGCCATGCCAGTGTCTGTTTGTTCGAAAGCTGCTACTTCCAAAGAGCCATATCGGTTCTTAACTGAACGAAGTAAGCGAAGTGAGGTGTGAGCGTCACCTTCAAGAGACAGAGTTGCATCAACGATGTGTTCCAGCGCGCGTGGACCCGCCACATTGGAATCTTTGGTGACCTGTCCGATCAAAATGATGGGCAAGTTGCGGGTTTTGGCAACACGAGTGAGCGCTTGGGCAACTTCCATGACTTGAGTGACTCCGCCGGCACGTCCCTCAATTTCAGAAGACGCCATGGTTTGCACGGAATCCACGATCACAAGAGCCAGCTCGGGAGAGTGCTGCTCGATATGGCCAATAGCTGAACCAAGTTCAGTGTCATCAGCCAGAAGGAGGAATTCGCTGGTCGCACCAATGCGTTCAGCACGAATCGCAATTTGCTCTACGGATTCCTCGCCAGAGATGTAGAGCACTGGCCGCTTGAGGCGTTTGGCTAGTGAATCTGCGATGGCAAGGACAAGCGTGCTTTTGCCAGAGCCAGGTGCTCCGCTCAGCAAGCACATCTGTCCGGCGACGAGGCCACCACCAAGAACCCGATCGAATTCACCGATACCCGTGGTGATGCGAGGTACTGGTCCAGATTTCGACACGGTGGTGACTGGGCGTGCGGGGCGAAGGGGAGTTGTGCCAGCGAGATTGCTCTTCATGCCGGGGGTTGCCGCAGCGGGCGTTTGTAGATCCATCGTGCCAAAGGCACCACATTTTGGGCATTTGCCAGCCCACCGAATGGTGGTGGCCTCACATGCAGTGCAGCGATACGAGCTAGATACCTTGGCCATGGAAGGACCGTACCGGGCAGGGCAGACGTTTTACTGAGGGTCAGCGGGGTGCGGTGCCAGATTCATGCCAGTCTGTTGCACCATTTGCTCATGTTTACGGCAGGCCTCTGCAGCGATTTCATAGGCCTGGGCGCCGATGAGAGCCACCATTTCATTCTTATTGCTGATGTACACCGGCTCAGAACCGATATGGGCTTCAGTATTTGAGCTGCAATACCAATCGAAGTCATGGCCGCCAGGGCCCCAAGATCCTCGATCGAACTCACTGATCACCACGACCGTCTTTTCAGTTTCGTCTGGGCTTTCAATGTTCTCAAATGTGCGGCGCATGGGTACCTGCCAGCACACATCAGGCTTCACGTCTACAAAGGAAAGGCCTTCGCGATCAGCGAGGTGGTGCAGTGCGCAGCCAAAACCGCCTGCAAAGTCGGGGTCGTTATGGAAAATGCATGCCTTGCGCACGACGCGGGTCTTCCATTCACCGTCTTCTTTGACCATCCATCCCTTTTTCGTGCCGGTCTTATAGTTCTGCCAAAGGGTCTCGTCGAGCTTTGCCACCCAGCCCTCGGTGCGCTTGCGATCCTCTTTGTCGGTGAAGTGAGCACCCAAGGTGCAGCAGCCCGCTTCTGGTGCAGATTTATAGACACCTGGACATCCACGTCCAAAGATGCAGGTCCATCGTGAGGTTAACCAAGTCAGATCAATGCGGATGAGTTGAGTTTCATCTGCTGGATCAGCAAATTCAAACCATTGGCGCGGAAACTCCAAGAGGATTTCAGGCATGTGGACACCTTAGAGGTTCAAAGTGAAC
>WLOE01000133.1 GCA_009699465.1 Actinomycetota bacterium
AAGGTCACGGGCGTGAATCTCAATCCGACAGGTGCGGTTGCGTAACACAATTGAGGAATCATAAAGAATTGAGTGCTACACAATCAGCCAGGGGGAGTGACATGGCACAGGTGAAGATTCGTTCGCTTTGGCAATCACGCCCAGCGTGGGTTGCCCCACTAGTTGTAGGACTCGTTGCAGCCTTGGGTTTGTACGTAGCCGAGCGAATTTTCCAGTCCCGTAATGCCGACTGGTTACCTGATGGTCTTCGTATTCACGACATGTCATCGAATAACAGCCAGCAAAACATGACACTTTGGGACATGAATGTTTTCGGCATTCGTTCCCTTTGGTACGACCATATTTATCCGCCACTTATGGATTTCATACGTTTCCAGTTTATGCAAATAGACACACGAGGTGGCGGATCAACATCACCGATCGAAGTTGACCGCCGTTTACATGTGCTCTTCGCAGCTCTTTTTGGGGTAGTTACTTCGGTTGTTTACCTCTGGGTTCGTGATTTAACAAAAAGCGGATGGTGGGCTTTAGGTGCATCGTTCATTTGGGCGATCGCACCAGCATCTATCATCACAATGACACTGCTGGAACCAACTCCGTTAGCAATTTCATCAATCGCTGTGACGTTTTATCTTCTCTATCGTTTCTTGAAGACTCGTAAACTTGGCTACGCAACTGGCTTTTTCGCCGCGTTACTTATTGCATCGCTTTCCCGAAATGCTGTTCAGATTCACGTTCTTGTCATTTTGGCGATAGCGGTGATTGCCTTTTGGTTTATGTCAAAGAATCGCAGCTGGTGGATTCAGGGCCTCAACATCATGCTTGTAGCTCTAATTTTTGTGTGGCCAGTGCGATCACAAATCATGTTTTCGACATTCGACGTGTCATCACATACTGGTTACCACCGCTCAGGTGCTCTGTGGATTGATCCGAAGTCGGTTCCGGAGACTCCAGACACTGTATATCCACAAAACATTCTTGAAAATGGCCCAGTATTTTCAAGTGCCTTTAATACGCAAGAGATCTTGAGAGAAAACTATCGCCTGACGCGGGCAGCCAATGACTTCATGATGCAACACCCCGTTGAAGCCGTTCAACGAATGATCGATAGTGTGAAAATCACGAGTGAAAACGCACTTACACCGGTTTCTGTAACCACCCGCAACTACATGATTGAGGGAGTGTTCTGGAAATCGACCTACGAGTTCATGCTTTCTGGCTGGCGATACTTACTTCTTGTTCTCGCAAGTGCCGCGGTCATTATTTGGAGTCGTGGTTGGAGAGGCACGAAACAATTGATGATGAAGTATGGCTGGTTCGCGGCTTTTTGGATTTTGATCGCGATTCCGGTTGCCTTTTCTAACCGCTATTGGACCGCTGAAGGTGAAACCGCGGGGCCATTCCATACCGAAGCATCGCGACTCAAGGGACTCATCGAGATCCCTGTGTATTCGCTTGTTGTATACGCACTGTGGATCGTGGTGCAGAAGATCAATATTCGGTGGAAAGAATCACAAAGCGTCACGCAAGACTGACGATGTAGTCCTTGCACTCGTCATATGTAGGCAAGAGACCAAGCTCAGCAGCCTGCGCCAAAGTGGGTGCCGCCGCATCCTTTGGAGAAAGCAATGCAGCCGTTCCTTCAGGGAATGGTAAGCCAAGGGCTGGATCAAGTGGATGGATGCCATGCTCGCGGCCAGGTGCATAAGGCTCGGAACACAGGTAACCAACGGTCACAGAATCAGAGAGTGCGCAGAAGGCATGACCAAGACCCTCAGAGATGTAGAGCCCAATGCGATTCTCATCATTGAGTTCAATGGCATCCCATAGACCGAAGGTTGGTGAGCCCACGCGGATATCGACCACGATGTCCAAGATGCGGCCGCTGAAGCACTGCACATATTTGGCCTGACCGGGAGGAACTTGCGCAAAGTGCACGCCGCGCACAGTTCCGAGTTTGGAAACCGAGATATTCATCTGCTCGAGTGCGAGTGAATGGCCAGAGGCTGTGCGAAGCATGTCGGCCTTGAAGGCTTCAAGAAAGACTCCGCGATCATCGGGGCGCTGAAGCGGGGTGAACGACCACACGCCTTCGATTGCTAACTCATTGACCTGCACCCGTGAAGGTTATCGCCAGTGCGATCAGGAACCGTGGCTGCCACGAAGAGCCAAGTACGCTGACCCAATGCGAATCGCCATCCTGGGCACCCGAGGTGTCCCAGCCACCTATGGCGGATTCGAAACGGCCGTGGAAGAAATCGGCAAGCGCCTGGTTACCCGCGGATATGAAGTAACGGTGTATTGCCGAAACCCTGGGCAAAAGCAGACCGAATACCTCGGCATGCACCTGGTGAATCTTCCGGCGATTAAGCATCGCTTCACTGAAACCTTGAGCCACACCACCTTCAGCACAGCCCACGCAATTATCAAAGATCGCCCGGATGTGGTGCTGCTGCTGAATGCTGGCAACGCCCCGCTGCTTCGTCCACTCAAGCTTGCGAAAATTCCTACCGCTATCCACCTTGATGGTTTGGAATCCAAGCGCGAGAAATGGCGCGGCGCGGGAGCGAAGTACTACAAGTGGGCCGAAGACGCTTCAGTGAAGCAAGGCCAAGAAGTGATTGCGGATGCGCAAGCCATCGCCGACCATGTAAAGGCGGGCTACGGACGCGAGTGCTTAGTGATTGCCTATGGCGCTCCTGTGATGCACCCGGAAAGCACTCGCTTACATGAACTTGGTCTTGAGCAAGGCAACTACCACCTGGTGGTAGCTCGCTTTGAACCAGAAAACCATGTGCTGGAAGCGGTGCATGCATATAAGGCCAGCAATGAAACGAAACCGCTCGTGGTTGTTGGCAGCGCTCCCTATTCCCAGTGGTACGTGGATGCTGTGCATGGCGCAGCAGCCAATGATCCGCGCATTCACTTCACCGGCGGCATCTATGACCAAGAACTTCTTGACCAGCTCTATGGAAATGCCACCACCTACATCCATGGTCATAGCGTTGGTGGCACCAACCCGAGTTTGCTGCGCGCGATGGGCGCAGGCGCTGCGGTGTTGGCATACGAGGTTGAGTTCAATCGCGAAGTGACCAATAACCAAGCACTGTTCTGGGCTGACGCTGACGCACTCACTGCGTTATTCAATGAGATTGCCACCGGAAGTAAAGATCAAGAACTCGCAGACGTCAAAGCTAAGAGCCAACAGCGAATTCTTGAGCATTACCAATGGGATCAGGTCACCGATCAGTATGAAGCGCTCATCAAAAAGCTCTACGCAAGCAAGCAGAGCAATAAACAGAAGAGCAAAGGCAACAAGAAATGAGCGTCGCAGCCGTCATCGTGACGCACAACTCCGCGCATTTCATCGCCGAGACTCTTGAAAGCGTCAAGCGCCAAACCCAGTTGCCTGACTTCATTGCCGTGATTGATGATCATTCT
>WLOE01000134.1 GCA_009699465.1 Actinomycetota bacterium
ACACACACCTGAGCAATCGAATTGGAAACCGTGGTATCCACATTCCAAAACATCCTCGACTACTCGACCAGCTGAGAGCGGATACCCACGATGCGCACAACGATCTTCCAGAGCTACGGCGGTGCCATCGAGTTTGCGGTAAAGCACGACGGGGATCTCGCAGATCACTTTGCGAAGAGGTTCGCGTTTAACCTCAACTGTCCAAGCAGCGACGTACCAAGCGTTCAGGACGAACATTCACCCTCCAGCGCTTGAATTGACCTTCTAGAAGTTCCCCAACCAGTAACTTCAACCAGACTTCGCAGCGTACCGACTAAACCAATTCGTATGCGCGGTAGTGGAAGCCACCTTCAACCACTGCACCACGGCCGACTGCTTGTGTGCGGTTCAGCCAGTCGTATTTTTCCGCTGAGGTTTCGAAAGTGATCATAACTTTCCAGTTGATCTTTGACTCGTCATACGGCTCACCTTTGCGGGCCTTAAGGATTTCATCCCAAGGCTCGATGACTCCTTTGTAGGACATCAAAATCTTGGCACCATCATCGGTTTCAATCACTACGCGAATATCAGGAACCAATGCGTTGTCTGGGCGGCGAATTGCATAATCAATGCCTTCAATCACCCGAGCATTGATGCGCGGGCCTTTAACCCAGCCGCCAGTGATCGAGCCAACTGCTCGGTACCCCGAAGGCGTTGGTCCTAGATCATGAGCAGGCTTACTTGCTGAAGCAAGCTCCATCAAGAATTCAAATAAGAACTCAAGCTCAATTGGACGATCTGGTGACACTGCAGCCATGGTCTTCTCCCGTGATGATGAATTCGATGAATACACAAGACTTAGAACTTTGAAAGAATGTTCTCACTTAAATCTTGGTAGCGATCCTTTGATTCTGAAATCGAATCTGACCAAAGATCAGCAAGTACCCAATTCACGCCAATGTCGCTGAGTTCACCTATGGCTTGAATCTTTTCTTCATTACTTGCCTTTGATTCTGGACGAAGTGCAGGAGTTGATGCCTGAACGGAAATTTCCTTCATCGAACGCCCATTGGCTTCAACGAGCGGACGAAGATTCGCAAGGGCCTCAGCAAGATCGGCAGTGGTTTCAATGTTTTTGGTGCGTGCAGTCTTTGACAATGTTGGTGAACCCATCATGACCGACCAGCCCTGACCCCACTCAGCAAGGCGGCGCATCGTGAGGTTGCTGTTGCCGCCAAGCCACAGTGGTGGATGTGGAAGTGTCACAAAGCCTGGAAGTACGAGCTGATCGAGCGCTTCGTAGTTAGGTCCGGTGTGTGTTACAGGTTGATTTCCGCCAGCCTTACGAATCACGTCAATTGCATCTTCAAAAATCACGTTACGGTTTTCGAAATCAACACCGAGCGCCGCGTATTCAGAGCGCAGATAACCAACGCCGAAAATGAATGACGCACGACCACCAGAAAGCACGTCAACAGATGCCATGCCTGAAACTGTCAGCAATGGATTACGGTACGGCAACACGATTAAATGACTAAAGAGTTCAATCTTCTTGGTGACTGCGGAGCAGAATGACAACATGGCAAACGGATCAAAAGCTTCGTGGCCGCCACCTTGGAGCCACTTTTGTGAAGGTGCCGGGTGATCTGTGATGCCAAGGCCGTGCACTCCTACATTTTCAAGATGCTGAATAATCTCGATCATGTTCGCTGGCTTAACCCACTCGCCACCAAGGTCTGAACGCACTGGGTAGTCGGTAATGAATTTCATTCGTAATTCCTTTAATCGGGTTGAGTGGATAAGACGCTTTAACCGAGACTTGCCCAGTAATCCTTAATAACATCAGAAGTTGTCACTAAGGCAATGTTGCGAATTGTGTACTTGAGAAGATCATCAACGTAGGTCATCGGATCGCCAGCGATGCAATCGCGCGGCACGATCATTCGGTAGCCAAGGTTCATGCCTTCAATTGCTGTTCCCACCAGTGAAAGGTTTGCCGATACACCGGTCAAAATCACTGTGGTGACTCCGGTATTGCGGAAATACATGTCTAACGAGGTGGTGAAGAAGCCGGTCATTCCTTGTTGGCGCTCGAGGTAAATGTCTTCTGGCTTTGGGGTGAGTTCAGCAACGATCTCGCCGTGACCGCCACTCCATTCACGCTCTCCTGTCATCTTGCGATGCACGAATGTGTTGTTGGCATGGCCAAAGCGATCCTTGCGACGTTGATCGCACACGAAGTACACGCGGGATCCCACAGCACGGGCTGAATCGGCCAAACTGGCGATGTTTGCCACCATGTTGTTATCAACCGCTGCTTTGGCAAGCCCTGGCAGTACTGAACGATCGGGCAGCACCAAGTTTTCTTGAACTTCAAGTGCCACCACAGCGGTGGTAGCCGGATTGATGAATGGTCCAACCTCAATCGCCATCACACTCACCTATTCCTCTTGAAATCCAGAAAACCGCCATAAGGCGATAAGCCTTAATACACTACTGTTCCGAAAAAATATCCTCAAGAAATTTGCAGGATTTACTTCACAAATCGCCCTTTGGGCCAACGAAGCGGGGAACCATGAGCATGCTTGACGGCATTCGCGTTCTAGATCTCACTATGTGGGCCTTTTGCCCAGCCGCCGGCTCGGTCCTAGCTGAGTGGGGCGCCGATGTGATTCATATTGAAAATGCCAAAGCTCCAGACCCCATGCGCCTCTTTGGGGGCGGCAGTATCGAGCCAGGTAAGTCACACTGGATGTTCAAGCACTACAACCGCGGTAAGCGCGCTATCGCTCTGGATCTTGCTAGCGATGAGGGTTGCGAGGTTCTCTACGACCTGGTGCGCAATTGCGATGTGTTTCTGACCAGTTTCTTGCCCGCAACCCGTAAAAAACTCGGCTTCGATATTGAGCAGCTTCGTGTCATCAACCCCAATCTCATCTACGCCAAGGGCACTGGTGCCGGACCCCTTGGTCCTGAAAGTGAACGAGGCGGATTCGACGGTGCTTCCTGGTGGGCGCGCGGCTCACTTGCTGCAACCGCAATGGAAGTAACCAACACCGACTTCCCACCAGCGATGCTCGGTCATGGTGACGGAATGTCCGGCCTTGTTCTTGCCGGCGGCATCGTTGCCGCATTGTTCAAGCGCGAGCGAACGGGCGAAGTAACTGTCGTTGATTCATCCCTCTTTGGAACCGCAGCTTGGTTCAACGCGCCCGCGATCATCGGTGAAACCGTCGATCCAGCGAACAACACCATGGGCAAATACAGTGCGCGTGAAAAGCGCCACTGGAGTGTTGGTGACTACGCAACTGCCGACGGCCGCTACGTGCACCTCACCTTCCTCGGTGATCGTCAAGATCAGTGGCTAGACCTCTGCAACTTACTGGAGCGCGAAGACTTGGCCCAGGATCCG
>WLOE01000135.1 GCA_009699465.1 Actinomycetota bacterium
ACACCTGGTGCTACATAAGTTTTGTCTGTTGGGCTGTATTGCGCGACACCATTTAACACACTGAAAAGTGCGAAGAAAATTGGTGCCTGAAGAATGATGGGCAAACATGAAGCTAAAGGATTCGTACCCGTGTCCTTGTACAACTTCATCATTTCCGCTGACTGCTTTTCGCGGTCACCGGCGTACTTCTTTTGAATCTCTTTCATCTGTGGCTGGATGAGTTGGAGATTTCGCTGCGACTTGATTTGTTTAACGAACAACGGGATCAAGATGATGCGGATCGTTACTACCAAGTCGACAATGGACAGTGTCCAGGTCCAGCCGCTATCAGCATCTAGGATCGAACTAAAGAGACCATGAAATTGGACAAGAACCCAACTAACGGCGTTCTTTAGCCAATCAAAAATGAACATGATCTCCCTTAGTTCTCGTGCTTTGTGTCCGCACCAACACGTGGGCTTCCATCGGAAAGTATGGCTGGTCGCCAATGACCATGATCAGGCACGGGGTCTAAACCGCCACCATTCCACGGATTGCATCGCATGAGGCGCCACACACTCAGCGCGCTTCCCTTCATTGCTCCATGTTCATAGACGCAACCAAGGGCATAGGCCGAGCAGCTGGGATGGAATCGGCAGCTGGGCATCAAGAGCTTTGACAGGGTCAATTGATAGGTCCGGATCAACACGATCAGCACCCACTTCAACACGAATCCAAGGCTGTGATCCCACACCCAAATCACACATCTCCACACGGAAGTCATGTTGAGGCTTTCTTGAATGCATCAGCCAGGCCACCAGTGAGGTCAGCGATCAAGGAATCGCGCCCACACTGAGCTGCTCCTGGCAGTGCGCGCACCACAACATTGGTGCCTTCAGGAAGTCCGGCAATCAATGGTTTGATGATCTCACGCAATTGACGGCTAATGCGGTGCCGTACAACGGAATTTCCAACTGTGGCACCCACAGTGAAGCCCACACGCACGGGTTCATCGACATGACGAAGCAAACAGTGGACCACGAGGGTGGAACGACCAGCACGAGCACCTTGGCGAACTGTCAGCGAGAAATCAGCTGACTGGCGCAACCGGTGTGGTGCAGCAAGCATTACGCGGAAATGCGTTTACGGCCCTTAGTGCGGCGAGCTGCAAGCACTGCACGACCAGCACGCGTACGCATCCGAAGGCGGAAGCCGTGCGTCTTGGCGCGACGACGGTTGTTCGGCTGGAAAGTGCGCTTCATGATCGGACTCCTGCAGGTTGAAAAGATTGGGAAGCTAAGGAGGCCGAACGAAGTCCAGTGCCTTAGAACTGGAACAGATTACGGACAGACCACCCTCGAGGTCAAACTGGGGGTCCTTTGATCGAGGATTTTCCTGTGAAAACTTGGCGAAGTTGCTGTTTCCTCACTATGGTCCACAGCCTTGGGAGCGTGCTGGGTCCACACCTGTGGAAATCCATGTGGACAAGTGGCAGACTGAGCCTCCCAAAACGACGACAAGATCCCAGGGGGAGCCGTGGAAGAGACTCGAGAACTGGCAGAGGTTTGGCCAGAGGTCCTCGCGAACCTTTCTGAGGGCATTTTGACTCCTCAGCAGCGGGCCTTCGTTGCTTTAACTCGGCCTTTGGGTTTGATGGAAGACACCGCTTTAGTTGCTGCGCCTAATGAATTCACCAAAGACGTGTTGGAAACTCGTCTGCGCCCGATGGTCATTGAGGCCCTCACCGCAATCATGGGTCGCGAAATTCGATTGGCGGTAACTGTTGATCCCACGATCGACCCGCGTCTAGACGAAACAACCGACGATGTTGCTGACGCGACGTACGCCCATGAGCTCCCCGCAATCAATGAGCCGCCAGCGCAAACCTTTGCGGAATCACGTGAAGATCGCCCAGGAACTGGCGCACCCACGATCCGACCAGAAGAAGGTCGCCTGAACGCGAAGTACACCTTCGACACCTTTGTTATTGGCTCAAGTAACCGCTTTGCACATGCCGCCGCGGTTGCCGTGGCTGAACAGCCAGCTCGCGCATACAACCCACTCTTTATTTACGGTGGATCAGGCTTGGGTAAAACTCACTTACTTCACGCCATTGGGCATTACACCCGCACGTTGTACCAAGGCACTCGCGTTCGTTATGTCTCATCTGAGGAATTCACCAATGAATTCATCAATAGTATTCGCGACGACAAGGCTTCAGCTTTCCAGCGTCGTTACCGTGATGTTGATGTGTTGTTGGTTGACGATATTCAATTCTTAAGTGGAAAAGTCCAGACACAGGAAGAGTTCTTCCACACGTTCAATACATTGCACAATGCAAATAAACAGATTGTTATTACCTCTGATCTGCCACCAAAGTTGTTACAAGACTTCGAGGATCGTATGCGTTCCCGTTTTGAGTGGGGCCTTATTACGGACGTACAACCACCCGATCTTGAAACACGTATTGCGATTCTCCGTAAAAAGAGCATGCAAGAGCGCTTAGTTGCGCCTCCGGAAGTTCTGGAATACATCGCCTCAAAGGTCTCCAGTAATATTCGAGAACTTGAAGGCGCATTGATTCGTGTTACTGCCTTTGCTTCCTTGAATCGCCAACCTGTCGATATGTCGATTACAGAAGTGGTGTTGAAAGATCTTTTCCCATCGGAAGCAGGTCCGGAAATCACTGCTGCTCAAATTATGGCTGCTACCGCGACCTACTTCGGTGTCACTGTCGATGACCTCTGTGGCTCAAGCCGCTCACGCGTATTAGTGACCGCTCGTCAGATTGCTATGTATTTATGCCGTGAGCTCACTGATCTGTCACTACCGAAGATTGGCCAGGCTTTTGGTGGCCGAGACCACACCACGGTGATGCATGCTGATCGAAAGATTCGCCAACTGATGGCTGAACGCCGCAGTTTGTTTAACCAGGTTTCTGATCTCACTAGTCGGATTAAGTCTCAACCTCGACCGATGTAACAACCGGCTGTTACACACAACATTCGTCACAGGAGTCACATTCGTCCCCATCTTTCCCACAGGTGTGGATAAGGGTTGTGTATAACCTTGTGGATGATGAAGAATTCACCTGTAATATTTTTGATTTCGTTGGTTTTTCTCTGGTTAAAGTATTCGCTTTCCCGCCAGTGGAAACCCTGTGGATAAGTATGTATTTCCGTTGATAGAGGGTTGGCGTCTGGGGATGGGTGGAGAGAGAAATGTGGGCGAGTTGGTCTCCTTGAAGGGTTATTCACAATTGTCGCTTTTTACCCCTCAGGATGTCCACATCTCCTTGGGATAACCCCACGCTTACTGACCACAGGAAACATCCTTCATCCACACAATCCACAGGACCTACGAC
>WLOE01000136.1 GCA_009699465.1 Actinomycetota bacterium
AACGCATGACCGCAACAACAGTGAGCACCACGCCATCAAAAGTGCCGAAACAAGTTGTGCCTCCCCAACCCGAGGCCGCCCCAAAAAAGACGTCCAATTCCGCTACTACCGCAGGAGAGCACCAAGTGACTCGTGCAGCAACCGCAACAGCAGCACCAGCCGAAGACACCACGGTTATCGCTGCTGTGATTCCCGCTAAAGCCCGTAAGAAGACAACTGTTGGCACGGTTGCTCTTGTTGCTGCAGGTCCCGGCGATCCAGATCTTCTGACACTTCGCGCCGTTGCGTTGATTCGCGATGCCGACATAGTCGTTGCTGATGATGTGACTGAACCAATTGCCCGCCTACATTCAAAACCAGATGCAGAATTCATCCTGGCTGGCGATCATGCCAAGGCAGTGGTCGACGCCGCACGTGATGGCAAGAACGTTGTGCGCTTGATTGCTGGTGACCCAATTGTTGATGGCACTTTGGTTGCTGAAGCTGCTGCGCTTCGCAAGGCGAAAATTCCATTTGAAGTCGCTCCAGGCGTAAGCGATATGACTGGTATTCCGGCCTATGCGGGATTCAGCTTGACAGGCGGAAAGGTTCGTCAGATTCGCGTTGTTGATGGCACTGACACAGAGTTGCCTTGGGCAGATCTTGCGCAGCCAGGAATCACGACGGTTTACCTCAACGGCGCTGATCTCTGTGCTGAAATCGCAGCGAGCCTGCTAGCCGCAGGCGCCGATGCCAAGACTCCAATCGCCGTAACCCGCCAAGGCACAACTGTTGATCAACGCACATTGGCTGGCACGCTCAGTGAAATCGGCGCGATTGCAAAGCGTTCAAAGCAAGCAGGACCTGGTGTTGTAGTTGTGGGCGAAGTGGTTGCACAGCGCGAAAAAGCGGATTGGTTTGAAGCCAAGCCACTCTTTGGCTGGCGAGTTCTCATTCCTCGCACTCAAGAGCCATCAGATTCCATCGTGAACTTGCTTCGCCGTTACGGCGCTGTACCTATGGAAGTCCCAACAATTTCTGTTGAGCCTCCGCGTACGCCACAGCAGATCGATCGTGCAGTTCACGGATTGGTATCTGGTCGTTACGAATGGATCGGTTTCACGTCCGTCAATGCAGTCCGTGCAATTCGCGAGAAGCTCGCGTCATACGGCTTGGATGCGCGTTCATTTGCGGGACTCAAGGTTGCTGCAGTTGGCGATGCCACAGTTGCAGCATTGATCGAGTTCGGTGTGCGCCCCGATTTGGTTCCAGAAGGGGAGCAGACCACTGCAGCCCTTTTGGACGAATGGCCGGGCTATGACTCTCTGATCGACCCAATCAATCGAATCTTCTTGCCGCGAGCAGACATTGCAACCGAGTCTCTCGTTGCAGGTTTGACTGAACTTGGCTGGGAAGTAGAGGACATTACGGCGTTCCGCACTGTTCGCGCCGCGCCACCTCCGGCTGAGACCCGTGAAGCCATTAAGACTGGCGGTTTCGATGCTGTGCTATTCACTTCAAGCAGCACCGTTCGTAACCTGGTTGGTATTGCCGGAAAACCGCACCACACCACTGTGGTTGCTGCGATTGGTCCGCAGACTGCGAAGGCTGCTGCGGAGCACGGTTTGCGTGTTGATGTGCAGGCCGATACCAGCACGTTGATCGGTTTAGTTGAAGCTCTGGCTGCGCATGGTGAAGAGCTTCGCTTGGCTGCCCTTGAAGCTGGTGAAGGAAGCTGGCGTCCAAGTCGTCGTCGTACGCCTGCTCGACGTAAGGCGTAATTCACAATGGCTACACCTGATCGCACTGTTGTCCATCTCTTGCGCCACGGCGAAGTACATAACCCAGAAGGCGTGCTTTATGGCCGCCTGCCTGGATATGTGTTGTCTGAGCTGGGCCATGAAATGGCGCAGCGTGCAGGAAAAGCGTTGAGTGGTCACAAGATCACGGGCGTAATTTCTTCACCAATGGAACGGGCTCAGCAAACTGCGGTCCCTGTTGCGGGAGCGCATGGTCTTGAAATAGGTACTGATCCTCGCTTGATTGAAGCTGACAATATTTTCGAAGGTCAACGCGTGAGCGTTGGTGACGGAGTTTTGAAGCAGCCTCGCACATGGAAACACCTGTACAACCCATTCAAGCCTTCCTGGGGCGAGCCATATGACGAAGTTGCCGCGCGCATGACGCAGGCAGTACATGCCGCTCGTGATCAATTCCGCGGCGGCGAGGTAGTGCTGGTGAGTCATCAGTTGCCAATTTGGATTGCACGTCTTGCGGCCGAATCTCGGCGGTTGTGGCATGACCCACGTAGCCGCCAGTGTTCGCTGGCTTCGATTACCTCGTTGACCTACCGCGACGATGAACTCGCTGCGATTACCTACACTGAACCATCACGTGATTTGTTGGATAAGGCGAGCAAGGTGGCTGGCGCCTGACCATTGGTCACGCGTCCAAATGCTTATGCGCAACGCAAGCGTCCGATCAAGAGTAAGTATCGGACTTCTGGCATTGCTTATAGTTCCAATAGCAGGTTGCAGCGATTCGCAACCAGAAACTTCATCAGGCAGTGAAACGAACTTCGTCGTGGGTGATGGATCAATAGAAGTTGTTCCTGCGGCACAGCGTGTTGCGGCTCCGGATTTCTCCTTGCCAACGCTGGAGGGTGGAACCTTCGCGTTAGGAAAGCAACGAGGCAAAATTGTTGTTATGAATGTGTGGGCGTCCTGGTGCGCACCGTGTCGCAAGGAAGCGCCCGATCTTCAAGCAGTATGGAAACAAGCGGATAAAAAATCCGTTCAATTCGTTGGGCTAGACACCAGAGATTCAAAAACGTCGGCCCAAGGCTTCATTAAGAACTACGGGATTACGTATCCGCAAGCAATTGATACTGATGGACAAGTGCAGTTGCTCTTCCGAAGCACATTGCCTGCGCAAGCAATTCCATCGACATTGATTGTCGATGCGCAAGGACGTGTTGCAGCGCGGATTCTTGGCACGGCAAGCCAAGCTACTCTCCGAAATGTGATCGATGCTGTTCAGTCGAGCACAACATGATTAGCGAAGTCATTTCACAAGGCACCTTGTTGTTCGCTCTTCCGCTAGCTTTTGCCGCCGGAGTTCTAGCCTTCCTTTCGCCTTGTGTATTGCCGCTGGCTCCTGGTTATTTGTCGTATATCACTGGTCTCACTGGTGCAGAACTTGCTGACGTCAAAGGTAACCGTGGTCGGGTACTCCTTGGCAGTTTGTTGTTTGTCACAGGCTTCAGTGTGGTGTTTGTTTCC
>WLOE01000137.1 GCA_009699465.1 Actinomycetota bacterium
AACAACACGATGACTCCCACAAGGCCCATCCAGCGCATAGGTGTCATCTCTGATCCAGATTTGTGATCAAGTAACAACAACGCGAACGGCAAGCAGGTGGCTGCAATAACCACTGCGGCCATGAAGGTGAATTTCACTGATCCGTAGTGCGGCCCGCCACCTGTTGCCCACGCATCAAGCGTGGTGATGCTCAATGCCATGAACACCAACAGAATCACTGGCGCAAAGCGAACATAAATGATTGAAGAACGCGAAGTAGTTTCGCGGCTCAACACGTACCCAGCACCGAGTGCTGCGACAACTGCAAGAATCGCCAAGATCGGGCCCGTGGTGTCTGTTCCGCCTGATGCGGCGAACAACGTTGAGTCACCAAGCCCAGCAGTAACAGCAGAAGTCAAAGCAGCAGCTACTCCGCGAACGCCACCCAGTACACCCGACGCTGTCGGAGCTGAATCAACAACGAACGAAAGGGAGCTGCGAATGGGTTCCCATAGAGCAAATGCAACAACCAGCCATAGCCCAAGATCCAAGATGTTTTTACGTGTCCAGCCTGTTCGTCCAATTCGCTGAACCAGCCAAACGAATACGCCGCTCAAGACAATCACTGCGAGTGCGCTGAGCGGGAACCATACGGTCATCGCCGCGGCGATAGACAAGGAAGTGAGCAGGCGACCATGACCGCGAGCCCAGCCACTCATAAACGTTGCTGACCACAGTGCTGCAATCAAAACCGTGTATTGGAAGGTGTAGTGCCCATATCCCGTGGCAATGAGGTTTGCGCAGGTCAGCACGAGAGCGCCAAGCCAGATCAACGGAGCAGGAATTCGGGTGGTTGCACCACCGCGGGATGGAACCCGAGCTTCCACCATCGGAGCAAGGGCAAGAGGAGCAAGGGCAACGAGGAAGAACTGGCCAAACACCACCGAGTTCGCAGCAACAGCTACCTGGTTGTACCCACCTAGGAGCAGTTGCGAGACCACGCCCATCACGGTTGCCACGAAGACCGTCACCAAGGCCAGCGGGCCGCCCATCGGCACGGCTTGGTCAATTGGCACGCCGGCAGCCATCTGAGAGGTGAAATCAAGCCATTTGGCGTTGTCTTCAGCCACAGCATGGCCCATGAGGTAGCTCACGGGATGCTCGAAAGCCGCTCCAGCGGTCCAGAAGGTGGTGACCACCCAGAAAAAGACGATCAGCAGGATGAAAGGGAGCCAAATAGCAAAGAACTGACGGCGAAGGCCAGAGTCGCCGATATTGCCCCTCAGGAAGGCCAGTAGGCCCAGAACAGCCAGAGCCGCCAAAAGAACCCACTGGAGCTCAACTCGCGTCCACAGGTGCCCGAAGTTCTCTGCCAGGTTGACCAGCACGCCGGCAATTGAGACCGAGGCGGCCATTCCTACGGCCAGCCACGCAATTGAGCGGGTGCGCCAGTAGGTCAGGGCAATGAGCGCGAGATACGCCACTAGAAAGGCAAAGTCCACGCGCTCATCCTCTCCCATGAATCCGGGTACCGTGAGCAGGTGCCGCTCAGAGTCCTCCATCTAAGCACTTACGACACCAATGGCGGTGCCGCAAGAGCTGCCTATGCCCTGCACCAGGCAATGAATCAACATGGGAGACAAGATAAAGAAATCCAGTCCGAGATCTGGGTCGCACGAAAAGGCTCGAACGATCCAACCATCACAGGTCACGACGGTCTGAGGTTCAAACTTTCCAGTGAGTTGGATCGCAAGCTCTGGAAACTCCAGCAGTCACCCACCATCACCTGGCGTTCACCTGCCAGATTCACCACCATCACTGCAAAAGAAATTAATGCCAGCGATGCAGATGTCGTGAACCTTCATTGGGTCACTGATGGATTCTTGAGCATTGAAGAAATCGGCAAGATCACGAAGCCAATTGTGTGGTCGATGTATGACCTCTGGCCAGTTTCCGGCACTGAGCATTACCAAGCAACTGGAACGAGCGAACGACGCCACAATGGTTATCTAAAAACTAACCGACCAGCGGACGAGTCACGCATCGACATTGATCGCAATGCGTTCAAAAGAAAACAAAAGAACTGGCAGCCCATGCATATGGTTCCTGCGAGCACTTGGTTGGAAGTTCAAACAAAGAAAAGCGCTCTTGCCGGTACCTGGCCAATTACCCGCATTTCACATGTGATCGATACCCAAGCATTCGCACCACAAAACAAAAACGAGGCACGAAACACACTCAACTTGCCCGAGGGCGTTCCGCTCGTACTGTTCCTTGCATCAGCTGGTGTTCATGACCATCGCAAAGGTTGGGATCTCCTGGAAGCTGCGCTCGAAGAAGTTCAGAAAACAATTCCAGATGTTGAAGTTGTGATCGTCGGACCAAAAGATGAAGCATTCGCGTCCAAGCTGAAAATCCACTGGTACGGATTCGCGAACTCAACTAAAGAACTAGCAACGCTCTACAACGCTGCTGATGTCACGGCTGTGCCAAGTCGAGAAGACAACATGCCGCTTACGGCAATGGAAGCGCAAAGTTGTGGTCGCGCAGTTGTTGCCTTCAATATTGGTGGCTTACCTGACATTGTGGAGCACCATCACACTGGCTACCTTGCAAAAGAAGCCGATTCACATGATCTTGCAATCGGCCTCATCCAAGCCCTAGAAGATGCCCAGCATGCAAATCACTGGGGTCAAGCCGCACGCGTCAGAGCCGAAGCAACGTGGTCACCTGCTGTGGTTGTCAGCAAATACCTTGAGATCTATTCACATGTTGTGAATCCGCAGCGCTAAGTGCGAGCCGAGCTATAGAACGAACAAACCCAAAGGCAGAACAGACTCAAATAAGGAACTAACCCAACGTTGCAACCGTTGAACGGTCATTTGGCTCAGTCGGTTGCCGTGAATTCCAATCCACATGCAGGATCGCAACCCCATCAGCACGAACCTCGCTTACAGTCGCGAAGTACTGCACATCAGGCTCTTCCGGATCAATCACAACCACACGTTCACCCACGCTGATGCCTTGCCCAAGTGTTCGCGGCGCAGCCGGTACGCAATCATTTGCCCACTGATCATTTAAATCCACACGGATTTTACGCATCTGAACCTCACTCAAGGCCGGGTTTGGGATAGGCCCAATAAACGCAAGTATGAACCTAGAAGCATCGCTTTTGGAAGGTGGCGAGGGAAACTTGACGTGAAAATGATTGATCGCTTGGCCTTGAGACTCATCTTTGTCAAAAGTGAAGCCTGCACCAGTGAGTGTTTCCACT
>WLOE01000138.1 GCA_009699465.1 Actinomycetota bacterium
ATGACGTAATCCGTGATGCGACCAAGGTTACCGTCTGCGTCGTATTGACCCATCCAATAGCCCGTGAGACCTTGATGTGAATTCTTTGCATACAAGAACGGCACAGAAGCGGCTGACTTAAACGTCAACGACTTGCTTTGCAACACATTTACCAATCCTGTGCGAGTGAGATTTGGTCCGGCTGCCTTCAGCGCTTGAGCCGTAACATATGCAGTGTTAATGCCGTAGTAAGTGAAGAAGTTCCATTGCAAGCCAGCACCTTCAGCAATTGCCTTCATCTGCTTGACATATGGATTGCCAACGTCACTCGTAGGCGTTAAGAAACTTGGTGTGTACATCTTGTTCATCAATGCCTTCGATGACGCTCCAAGCAGACCATTCAAAATCGTTGGCTCTGAACCCACAGAAGAAACCATCCATGTTGGATTGAATGCAACCTTTGCAGCAGTACCCAGCATGTTTGCCGTTGCCGAAGGAACACCAAAGAATGCGACCAATTCACATCCAGCTGTCTTCAACTTCACAACCTGTGCAGCAAATGGCTGTACCTGGGAGCCAGACACATAGGACGCCTGTTCAGCGAAATTCAAACCTGCTGCCTTAAAGCCAAGTGCGGCATTTCCACCGAAGTCACCTTCTTGGTAGAAGAAACAAGCTTTTTTCGAGGCCAAGGTTGGCGTATTCGCAATGTAATAAGCCATTGCCTTGGCTTCAACAACATATGAAGGGAAGTAAGGGAATGTCTTTGGATACAAGTAGACGTTGTCGAATGCTGAGTCACCTGTGTTTGGGAACAGATCGGGAACATTTTGCGACTTCAAAGTATCAATCACAGCAGAGTGCTGTGATGTTCCCAATGCACCGAACAATGCGAAAATCTTGTCGTTAAGAATGAGTTCGTTCGTAGCCGTCACCGTCGATGCAGGGTTGTACTGATCGTCCTTGATCACCAAGCGGACCTTGCGTCCATTGATTCCGCCGTTCTTATTGACATAGTCAAAGTAAGCAGCAGAGGCTGGCGCAATGTCTTTGTACCCTGGGGCCGCAGGGCCAGTGAGAGGAACGGTTGTGCCAAGCACAATTTCCGTCTTGCTCACTCCTTGGTCAGCGGCTTGCGCGATACCTGTTGTCGACACCGCAACCGCAGCAGCTGCTGCCGCAATGAGTGCGATACGACCGGTGGATTTCAGACTCACAATTACTCCTCGTAATGGCAATACACGCCCGGCGACATCCCTTGAAATCACCAGTTAGACACATGAAGGCTAGACCCCTACCCAGTAAAAATCTCTTATTTGCGTCTTCCTTTTATCGTTGACGAAAAGAACGAAGCTGCGTCACCAGACCGGTGATCCCTGAAGGCGCGAAAACCACGACTGCGACCACGAGTAACCCGTACACGAAATTAGGGACATTGTTCGCGACTTGGTCATTCCATCCGCTGCCCAGTGACCCGACAAGTTCGGGAAGCCAGACCACAATCACGGCGCCAATAAGTGCACCGACAAGGGAGGTTCTGCCACCAAGGACGACCCCAACCAAGAGCGCCAGGGACAGCTTCAATCCAAAAGCACCTGGGCCAACGAAGCTCAAAATTTGCGCAAAGACGCCGCCGGCGAGCGCGGCAAACAAGCTACTCACAACAAAGGCGGTGACTTTGGTGTTCGCCGGGGAAATACCTACGACTGAGGCAGCTACCGGGTCATCGCGTACTGCCTGCCATTCGAGCCCTTGTCGACCACGGACCAAATTCAGCGCTACAAAACCAACGATGCAGGCAACTGCGATCGCAACAGATGCTTGCCAGTGCTCAAGAACGAACGACCCTGGATCCAGCGGCGAGGTGTCGAAAGTTTGCACGGTTGGTGTTGGATCTGGGGCCGCTCCTGCTGATGACGGATCAGTCAAAAATTGATCAAGGGAGGACTCGTCGTACGTTGGCTCCTGAGTTACTTCCGCAACACTTATGTTCGGCGCTGGAACCTTGAGCCCGTCTTCTCCGCCAAGAATGGAAGGGAAACGATTGGCAATCGCGGGAATTCCAACAGCGAATGCAAGTGTCAGCCCGGCAAGGTACGGGCCACGCAGTCTGGCTCCCACAATCCCCAACAGAAGTCCGAAAACTACCCCTGCCAGACCTGCGAGCAGCATGGAAATCACGGCATTCCAGCGTTGATATGACAAGGCGAACACATATGCACCAACAGCCATGATTGCGCCATTACCCAGGGACACCTGCCCGGATAAGCCAACCAATATGACCATGCCAAACATGGCTGTCGCATACATAGCAACGAGCGCTAAGTAATAACTCATCAAAGGTTCAACTGAGTTGTTCACCAGCATGAGAACGAGCCAAGCGCCGATACAGACGAACGCATGTAATGCCAGACGTGACCTCATCTCACACCACCCTTGACTTGCTCTGACTAAAAAATCCATCAGGTTTCATCAGCAAAATCACCACAAGGAGTGCGAGCGAAACTATTGGGGCATTACTGGCATCGGAGTAGCCCGTGACCAGTGACAGCGTCAAACCTGTACCCACACCAAAGGCAACAGCCCCAACCAAACTGTCCAGACCACCAATCACAGCTGCAGTAAAAGCAAACACTAAGAGCAGATCAAAACTATTAGGTGAAAGAGTTGCCGACGGCGCAATGAGTACGCCAGCAATTGCTCCAACGGATCCTGCCAGCGCCCAGCCAAGGATCAGCATCCGAGAAACCCGAACACCACAGAGCCGTGCGACTTCCGGATTAAGTGCGGAAGCGCGCATCGCTAAACCAAAAGATGTTCGGGTGAAAACATACGAAAGCACGACGACTAAAAAACTCGTCACCGCAAAAATCAACAAGTCATACCAAGACACTGGCCAGATTCGACCAGCAAATTCAAGGCCTGAATTTGCTACAGGTGGCACAAATGCCTTCGGGTCTCCACCCCAAATCATTCCTGCCGCCGCCTGGAGAGCAATGAGCACGCCAAAGGTTGCGATGATGGCGCCTGACGCATCAGCGCGATGCACTGGTTTCATAACAAGCAGGTGCACAACGAGACCCAAGATCGCACCGGCGAATATCGCAACAAATAGCGCTAACAACCAGCTACCTGACGATTCATAAATCCACAAAGATATGAATGTTGTGAACATCGCTTGACCAACTTGGGCAAAGTTCACCACGCGTGATGATCTCCAGACCAGCACTAAGGCAAACGCCATCA
>WLOE01000139.1 GCA_009699465.1 Actinomycetota bacterium
CATGGCACCAGGCGGAAGGCGGTCAAATGCAACAGACATGGAACTCCTTTAACGGGTGAACGAAGACGTGCGTGCCAAACCCTAGTTTGGGCTGGGACCACAATCTAGGGGGCTAGAGAAATTAATTTGGCATGTCGCGAAGGTGATACGTCTGAGGAAAAACATCTCAAGGCTTCAAGTTACGATAGGCCGATCATGCGCAAGATTGTGGTTGCTGGCCTGGTCGCCAGTCTGGCTCTCGGGCTCACCTCCCCCGCAACAGCTGCAATCATCGGTGGCGATCAACTTGCCCTCCCTGGCGTGCAAATAAACCTCCTCGCAGGTGCCGATCCAGCCCCTACGATTCTGGCTCGCACCTGGATCCTGGCTGATGCCACAACCGGCCAGGTTCTCGCTGCCAAGAAAGCCCATAAGGCCCGTCCCCCTGCAAGCACCCTCAAAACCCTGACTTCGCTCACCTTGCTTCCTAAACTTGCATTGAACGGCACATTTACGGCCACCCGAAAGGCCGCCAATGCCGACGGCGCCAAGGTTGGCCTGGAGGTCGGACAGGTCTACACCATTGAAGATCTCTTCTACGGCTTGATGCTGCCAAGCGGTAACGATGCAGCTATCGCACTTGCCCAAGCCAACGGTGGTGTGAAAAACACTATTGATCAGATGAATGCGGTGGCGGCTCAGATACAGGCGAACGACACCCACGCCATGAGTCCCAATGGCTTAGATAAGCCCGGTCAAACTTCAAGTGCTTATGACCTCGCACTCATCTCGAGAGCAGCATTGCAACGAGCTGACTTTGGCACCATCGTGGGAGCAAAGCGTTACCGCTTTCCGACCAAGCAATCCGTTGGTGGCGGCAAACACCTGATTTACAACCTGAACCAGTTACTCACTGGTGACTACCGAGGAGTGGTCGGCGTGAAAACCGGCTTCACTACGCAAGCCGGCCGCACCTTCGTCGGCGCAGCAAAGCGAAAAGGTCACACGCTGATTTTCGTGGGAATGGGAATCAAAGATTCATCCGAGGGCGCAGCTAAGAAGGCCTTGGACTGGGGCTTTGCCAATCTGCGTAAAGTCAAGCCAATAGGCACTTTGGTTGAGCCACTTACTCCTCTGCCAACAGCGGTGCCTACAAGTTCCCAAGCAAGCAACCTTGAACAGGTTGCTATTCCAGTTGAGCCAACCCCTTTGGTAACCCCGACGGCAACTAGCGATCCCGTTGCACAGCAGGCAATCAAGCAAGCAGCACTGAAAGTTCCTGCGACGCAAGCACAAGCTCCATCATTTTGGTTAGCTGTAATCGTGGTGCTCATTATTGGCGTTGCCCTGTTTGCTTGGAATGCCAACCGGAACCGACGTCGCCGTAGATATCGCTATTAGCCTGGCACTGAAAGCTCAAACACTTCACAATCGTGCACTAAAAATCGGACACTTTGACATGTTCGATCATTGACCGTACATGATGGTTCCATGAGACGGAAGAAGTTCATCACTCTTGCTCTTGCTGTGACGGTCGGGATGACGTTTGGAGTGGCGATTGCTCAGCCGGCAAATGCCAACGGAAACTGCGTGACCTACTTCAATGGGCGTGGAACAGGTACACCCGCTGATCCCTACCAAGTAGGCGCGGCGCTTGATTTACAGGAAGTGGCATTTTGCCGAAGTGCCTCCTTTATTCAGACTGCTGACATCGATCTACTTTCTGCGGCTTGGACGCCTCTGGGAACCACGGCGACTCCATTCACGGGTACTTACAACGGTGGTGGGTATGCCATTGCTCATCTGAATGTGTCGGGCACTGGGTACGCAGTGGGATTATTTGGCGAGATTGCTGGCGCCACACTTACGCGCATTCGCATCACTTCAGGCACGGCTTCAGGAGGCACCTACGTTGGTGGCTTAGTGGGTAAATCCTTGAACTCCAATATCACTGAGTGTTCCTCCGCGGCAAACGTCACCGGCGAGTCATACGTAGGCGGACTCGTCGGGTACATGATGGGAGCGACCTCGGGCACGACGCGATCACTCGCCACTTCATTTGCTACCGGAACTGTTAGCGGCGCATGGAATCCGCCAACTACTCCCTCCTCTTTCATTGGCGGTCTTGTTGGTGCCAGCGACTCGATTAATGTCACTCAATCATTTGCCAGTGGGGCTGTCACTTCCGATGGAAACTATGTAGCGGGATTAATAGGTGGCACTTCAAACGGATCAATCGCGAACTCATACGCCACCGGTGCAATCACAGGTGACTGGCAGGTAGCAGGTTTAGTCGGAGAGATCGACCTAACTACCATTTCCAACTCTTACGCGACTGGACGCGTGACTGCTGGTGCTCCTTCAAATGCACAAGGCGGTCTGGTAGGCCAGTCGTCGCTCACGTCACTTTGGACCGCACTTACTTGGGATATCACAACCTCGACCCAAACAGGGTCAGTCAATAGGCAAATAGATCCAGGTACGACTGCCAGCACCACAGCGCAGATGAAATCCTTAAATACATTCACTGGTCTTGGGTGGAATATTTCATCGTCATGGTCATCTACAACCACTTGGGTTATTTGTTCGTCTTTCAATAATGGATACCCGCATCTGGCTGCTTTCTTTACGCAGAGCACCGCTCCATGCTTCACTCCATCAGCTAACCAAGCACCTGACCGATTCACTGTCGTACATCAGGCACTGCCGATGCCCGCGAGCGGAAAATGTGCGGACATTATCGACATCACCTACACATGGGGCACTGGACTCAAGGGTGGCTGGCAGCAATCATGGCAACCCTGGGTGAGCCCCAAAGGTGGATGGGCCTGCATCCGAGCCTTAGTGAAAAAGAACGACGAACCTTGGGTCATCAATAATGACGCGGCCTAAATCGAAGTTCCGATGGCAGGTAACGATTCACATCGCTATTCACCAGGGAGAGACACAAACCCAATCGCGTCATACACATCGCCCAAGGTTTGACGCGCAGTAGCACGCGCCTTGTGGGCACCAACACCCATTAACCGCTGCAACTCTGCGGGGTCTGACATCAATTCGCTCACAACATCGCGAATTGGACGCACGAATTCAACAACAATCTCTGCCGTGTCACCCTTGAGGTCACCGTAGCCGCGACCGTCGTATTCTTGGGTCAAGAGATCAATAGATTTACCTGTGAGCGCTTGTTGAATGGTGAGCAGGTTAGATATACCAGCCTTGTTTTCTGGATCGAACCGAA
>WLOE01000014.1 GCA_009699465.1 Actinomycetota bacterium
ATTGGTCTGTATATCTCTGAGGGTCTTGGTCATGCCTTCTGCGCACTGTCAGATTCCGTGACCGTTGGTTACCTGTGCTCCGAGCCGTATGCGCCTGGCCGTGAACATGGCATTCATCCGCTTGATCCAGCGCTTGGCTTGCCGTTCCCTGAAGGCACGGCCGCATTGCTCTCACCAAAGGATGCTGCAGCACCCACTTTGGCGCAGGCTGCTGAACTTGGTCTGTTGCCAACCTATGACGAGTGCAAGGAATTCATCGCAACTTTGAAGTGATGGTCATACCAATTTGATTTGCCTTCAAAGAACTTACGCAACCGCACCTGTCGGATTGAGATTCACGCCCGTGACCTTGCTCTTATCCAGCTTGAAGCCCGGCCCACTTGGCACTGCACCTGCCCACCACGCCAGCGCCGTTTGTTGCAGCGCGTATTCCTCTTTGCCTAAGGCGTAGGAATCTTCAGCATTGCCGGTCGCATAAATCTTTCCTGAGTCATAACGCAATTGCATGCCGCGAGTGTCGCGAGCATGGTCGGCGAGGTATTGCGCGGCATTGGTGTCAGGAGCGGAATAGATCGCCGCGAATGAATCAACGCCAGTGAAGGTTGCTGGGCGTCGCGTACCCCACGAAACACCTTGCGGGTAATAAATCTGACCGCCCGGCTTATAGACGATTCCACCAGGAGCTGCATATGGAGGCGATGGGAAATCCACCACAGCTAATGAGCGGTAGATGATGTCAGCGTTTAAGAACACTGCTTCAGGAACTGGCTGCTTGGCTACACGCAACATACTTGCGGCCCACCAAAGGTTCTGCACATTTTGTTGGTAGTCCGGGTTAATGATGTTGTGATTGGTGATCGTGCCATCTTCGTTGGCGTTGGTGCCTGGCAATTCCTTTGAGATGTTGATCCCGTTGACCACATCGTTGTTTTTCAAATCGCTCGGACGTGCAAAGGCTGCGATGGAGAAACCGATCAGCGCCTTGCGCCAAGTTTCCTGCTTCTTTGAACTTGGCATCATCGCTTGCGCAAGCGCAAGCGAAGTCAGATCCCATGACACTTCATCAGACTTTGAATTGCCCTTTGAGTATTCAACACCGTCACGGTTTTTGTAGTAGTGCGGACCGCGGGCAGCAACTGCATCTGCTTCGTGATCAATCATCGCCGCGACATATGCCTTTTCCTGACGACTCAAACTTGGCCAGATCATCCAGGCAGCTTGCGCGGTCGTGGTCGCCCAAAGCGCCGACTGCCACGTGGTTCCCCAACCACCAGGGGTCAAAGCATTGTGCTGACAAGCAATCGATCGAATCTGCCATTTCGTATAGGCCATGAGCTGGGCCCTCGTGATGTTCTGAACTTTCTTCCAGTTCGTCGTGCTCAACATGATCGCGCCTGCAAGGGCAACGTTGGCCGAACGTCGCACAGATTCCTCAATAGTTTTATGCACATTCAGTACGTCGTAATACGGGTAGGCAACTTGAGTATTCAATCGCTTCGTGAGGTCGTTCGTGATCGCGTAACGCAACCCATCTTGCACCGTGGCCAAAATTTCAGGCATGCCCTGCTGCTTTACGTTGCCTTTGAGTTTTGCCGGCGGAACAACTTTTGCTGCGAGTTCTAACGCACGCTTTTCTGATGTGGGGGTTGCTGTTGGGCAACTTTCAATACCAGTTGCTCGTGTTCCAACAAGGGCGGTGAACCCACTGGCAACTGGGAATTCAACTTTTGATGTTTTCATGAGCTTTTTGAGTGACTTACTAAAGATCCACGTGGTGTTGTTACGCACCACACCTGGCGAATCACTGCCATCGGCATTCCAGTCACCAACAACCGGGATGTCCGTAGATAACCCGAATGCGAAATTCACTAATGCGTAGTTCTCGTCTTTATGAATCTCCAAGGTTGCACCTGGATCAAGCGCAATGTCTTTCTTCTTCGTCACTCCCGGCACCTTGAGGGTCCAAGTGCCATCGACGTGCACCACGCCAAGGTCGTCAACACCATCGCCATTCCAGTCACCCACCACTGGCTTATCGCCTTGGGTTCCGAACTGCACGGTTTGGGCTTTGTCGCCGTTGAGTTGCCACAGCCACGTGCCATTGCGGAAGAAACCAACATCAGGAATGCGGTCTTTCGTCAGGTTTCCGACCAGTGGAATATCACCTGGCTGACCAGCGAAGCTCGCCACAGCTTTCCATGCTGGGGTTTTGCCGATCACTGTGTCAGTTGCGTACCAAACCTCCGAGTCATAACGGCCTGGTGTTGCAATGCCATCACCATTCCAATCAGCCATCAAAGGTGTGCCACTTGATGTTGCTGCTGTTGAATGAATTGATGCCGCTCGCATATTTGGACTCGAGCCCACAACGAACGCGCCCGTTCCCAGGTTTCCTGCGGCTGGCACCGACACGATGTTCTTACGAATTACATATTTACTGACCAACTGCGGTGTTGGTAATCCCGGAGCTGGAAGGACCTTTGTCGGGGCCGCATCCGCAGGAGCAAGGGTCAGCACTAACGCAGCTGCCGTAGTAACGGCTACCGCACTGAAGGCGCCACTAGAGAATTTCTTCTTGCGGCTGATCTTTTTGATCATTACAGGTGGCACTCCTGGCACAGCAAGGAGGAGCGCATTGGCACTTTCACGAGCGTGACTTGGTTCGGTAACTGACGTTCCAAGGTCTGCAATTGTTGACCGCTGATTCCACGGAACCACATCAACGCAAGATGTTGGTTTGGATGACTTGCAAGGAAATCAAATACATATTGCTGCGCTGCTGCTTCATACGGGAATGGCGGCAGACTTAAATAGAAGGTCTGTTGTTCTTTACTCATCACGCCACTCAAACTGGCCAACCAAAGGTTCGGCAACGTTCCTGCGCCATCCCACATCAACGGCATTTTCTCTGGGTACGGCTTGGCTGCTTCTGCTGAATTCACAATGGCTTCGCCAACGAGTGAATTCTCCACGCTTTCGGTGCGCTTCTTTGAGGCCTGCAGGCCAGGGTTGCCACTGGTCACGATGAATCCACCGGCAAGCACAATTGCGATGAGTGTTGCGAGCACAGTTCTGGCTGCCGTGGTCTTTGCAAATTTTAGGGTGATCGCTGTTGCGCCAATTGCGATAATCGCTGCAAAAAGCGGCGCAGCAAACAGCAAAATCGCATACAAGGTTTTAAGAACGTAATAGCTCTCCAGCCATCCCTTACCGGCAGCCACTGCCCCAGCAATCGCAATAAACAAGAACGGCAACACTGCAAGGGTTGAGCCTGCAGCAGCAACGGCCGTGCTCACTGCCTTGCGCCTGATCAAATACATCGCAACAACAAGCGCGATTACTGGAGCGATGAGTGCAGCCAAGGTGTTGAACTCGATCATCCCTGAGTTCACAGCACCGAGATCTTGAGTAAAGCCACCGGCATCCTTGCCTGAGACATTCACGATGGCTTTGGTTTGAAGGTAGGTCGTGCCACCAACAAGCGCCACCGTGGCAATGGCCCACCCGATGCCGAGCCAACGCTTTTTCTTGCTCAATGCAATCAGCACCATCACTCCAGCAGGTGCGATACCCAACACAAGCGGAGTCCACAGACCAATCACGGCAAGGGAGCCAAGCGGAACGAGCAACCACCCAATGCGCTTCGCGCTTTTGAGGCTGCGGCTACCTAAGTAGGCAACAACCGCAACGATCGTTACTGCCATCACAAAATTGGTGAAACCGGCATTGAAAAGTTCAGCTGGCGTACCCACTAAAGCAAAGAGCGCGAATGCCGCGATCGCTGCAAAAGGCGCAACCTTGGTCAAGGTTGCGTACTTGGACTTGTGATTGGTTTCGGAGTCTTCAGGACGAATAGCCTGCGCGATGCGTTTGGTCAGATCACTTGCGATCCAAGCTAATGCACCGATGCACAGGGCAAAGCTCACGGCCATGTTTTGCACGTATGGGCTAAGCAACTGAATGCGATCAAGGCGCGCAGCGTGGCTAGCTTCAGTCATCAACGCAAAAAGTGTGGTGTGCAGGCTCGGGTACCACTGATTCCAACCAACCGAACCATCAAGGGTTGGCCATGCAGTTTTGCCTACTTCATAGGTGTTCGCGAAGGGCACGAAATGACCTTGGTTATCCCAACCGGTAAAGAACAGCCCACTCACAGTTCCGTACGGACCAGCCCCGCGATATGCGCTGACCAGCCACACCACGATCACACCGATCAATGCAGCGATTGCGAAATCAGTGGCATTCGGCTTTGGAATCGCAGCGGACTTCTTGAGTTTTGGAACGAATCTCAGGGCGAAGGCTGCAATAAGGAGCATTACTAGGCCAATGCGTGCACTGCTTTGGGTAACAGGAACATCGCTACCGCGCGGAATTGTCAGGGCAACAAGGCCAACGATCACCGTGACGCTGATGATCGCGCGCTCAGTGATGCTCTTGCCCCAGGGAGGGAGCACGGCGAACAGCGCAACAGTGAGTGCGAATCCAATCGGAGGGCTGATCCACAGCAGTGCGGCAGCGATGATGGCTAATGCGCCGAGAATGAGTTCGCTGGTTGTGCTGCTTTTGAATGTTGTTGGTTGCAGCATCAGCGACCCTTCGCCATCTGCACGACAAAGTTCACGGGGCCTTCTTGCACAGCACTGACTTCAGCAGTTTGGCCTTTCACGACCATGCCATCGGTTTCCACCGGCGCATAACCATTTGGCGCGGTCACGCGCACCGTGATCGTGGAGGCCTTAAACAGCGATTGCGGATCAGCTTGCAAGGTGTAGGTCAGATTGCCGTTCTTGCCAAAGGTGCCAGCCGGCAGGTCGTAACTTTCCGAAACCGTGGAAGAAGCCTGCGGTGCGGTCCACCCGACCACGCGAACAAGCTTGTGACCAAAACCGTCGTCGACATAACCCTTACCCAACTGTGGATGATTCTTAAACGGCCGCACAGCAAAGCCTGCCGGGTACATCGTTTGGTAATTCATTGCGGCATCCGGCACATACATGATGTACGCCGCCTTCAACCAACTTGTTTCATAACCAATGCGCTCTGGTGGGCCTTCAGGACGATCCTTTGGTGTTGCATTCGTCACGATCACATCTTGGGTGATGTGCGCTGAACCGTCAGGTTTGATCGCAGCGTTCACTACAACCTTGCGCTCTTGGAACACGTCGACCTTGCTCTGGTTTCCGTTTTGCGTGTAGATCGCAGACCAGTCGCCGGTGGTTGGCGCAATCACATCGCCGCCTGCACCACTTTTCACGATGATGTTTTGGAATTCAGGCTTCGTCATCCATACCTGGAAGTGACGACCTGGTGCAGTTTTCGCCATTGCTTTCGCGGCACTCACCAGTTCATCACCACTGAGCAACTTCGTAAGCAACTGATCAATGAGCGCTTGATTTGCCGCTTGACGCTTTAGTGCATCAGCTTGCCCGTACTTCGCATACGCATCGATTAACAGAATCTGACCGAGTTTGTCTCCGGTTACTTCGCCGTACTCAGGTGACTGTATGGGCCCCATGGCGTTCAGCACTGATCCAATGGCGGTGAGGTCAATCGTGACCACACCATCAACAACTGGGTAGCCACCACCTTGCCAAGCACCGGCCATTTCCCTTGCGCTGTAAAGGAAATTCGGATGAGTGTCAGTGACCACCATCGGTTGGAAGCGAGGGTTTGCATCAAAAAATGGGTTCTTCGCCGGACCCCACCACTTCACTGGTGCGTTCAATGGTGGGAAGAGTTCGGTACTTGTTTGGCCCTTAATTGGGATCGTGATGCGGCCTTGATCAAACTCAACCAAAATCAAGGTGAGTGGTGCGCCACCAGAGGCGCGCATTTCTGCTTGGTTGCCGATTGCGATCAAGTAACGTCGTGGTCCGTTTGCACCAAGGGCATCAGGAAGTTGCGGGGCCAGATCAACAAGGGCCTTCATCGCATCTTGGATTGGTGCAATCGTGTCGAGTGCTTTGGTTTGCACTGATGCAAGTGGTCCAGACAATGGACCGTTTGCTTGCACACTTTCAAGATTGTTATACGTCGCGCTGATGCCAAGATCGATCGACTTCACGCGCGGTGGCAGTGCCTTGAGTGCAGCAATATCAATGGCGCCATCGTTAAAGATCTTGCCATTACCGCTCTTGCCTGAGAGATCACCGAACAAGGTGAGCATGTCACCGGTACTCCCAGTGATGTTTTCAACTGCTCCCGTCAGTCGCTCCCAGTTATTGACCGCGGTGTTGATGCCAGGAATGAGTCCAAGAACGGTCATGTTGAAACCGTGAGCAGAGTCGATGATGTTGGTCGATGCCGCCTGGGCGTCTTTGAGATCGCTTTTTGCCGCTTCATATTCACCAGCGGAAACCTGGTTAGCCACGCCCTGCAGACTGGTCTGGTAACTGCGAGCTCCCACGCCCAATGAGGCCAAGGAGGTGAAAATCGACACTTGAAGCCAGACCACAAACAGGCCCACGACCACGCCCGCGCCCACGCCGAGCCAGATGCGTGGAGTTAGACGGGACACTTGGTGAGTATAGGTAACAAATCGGGGCGTTCTATGAGGCGAAGGCCCTCTGTGACCGGATTGATACCTCTAGGCCAGTACGGCGATTCCCGCTCGCGGGTTAGTAGGCCCCGTCGCCCACAAGCACGGCCTTGACCGTCTTGGCCATGATCACCAGATCCAGGGCTGGGGACCAGTGCTCGACGTAGTCCAGGTCAAGGCGCATGCGCTCATCCCAGTCGACTTCCTTGCGACCGGAAACCTGCCACAGGCCGGTGAGCCCTGGCTTGGTCAGGTGGCGGCGGTGGTCAGCATCGCCAAGGAGCGGGAGTTCGTCGACGAGCACGGGACGAGGCCCAACCATCGACATTGAGCCGATGAGCACGTTGAAGACCTGTGGGGTTTCATCAATTGACCAGCGACGCAGGAAGCGACCAAAGGGAGTGACGCGCGGATCGCGGCGGTAACGGGTGGTGATATTTTCATCGGGGTTACCAATGATGGATTCACGATGCTTGTCAGCACCGACATACATCGAGCGGAACTTGGCAACGCGGATAAGTTCCCCTCCGCGACCAACGCGCTCTTGCATGTAGAAGATCGGACCACGACTCGTAAAGCGCACACCAATCGCAGCGACAATCATGAATGGCAAGAACACCAGGAACATAAAGAAACCAGCGAACAGATCAAAAGCTCGCTTGATAGCGCGCTTTGGTCCAGTCAGATGTGGTTCATCAAGGTGTAAAAGCGGAAGATCTGCAGCCATACGCATTGTTACTCGTGGACCAGCAACATCGCCCACTGCAGGTGCAACAAGCAGGTCAACACGTGGGCCCTCTAAGCGCCATGCAAGTCGCTGCACAACGCGGGGCCCAATGGCTGGAGAGCCAGCAATTGCAACGGTATCTGCGTCTTCTAGGGCAATCACTGCCATGATTTCGTCAAGCCAGGCATCGAGTGCATCTTCGGAAATATCTGCAGCTGGTTCTTGTACATCGTCAACAACAGTGAAGCCCGCGACTGGATCGCGATCAAGCATGTCGATGATTTCTGACTTCTGAGGCTCCGCACCAATCACAACAGTGCGGTGCAGGAAGTGACCGTAGCGTCGTTCATGACGTAACCACGCGCGCAGTGACCAACGCACAACTAACAACAGTGTTAACCCGACAACAAACGTAATCAGTACGAAGCCGCGCGAAAGATCCAGCTTGAGTGCAAACACCACAATGGCGACTGCGCCAAACACAGTTGCGGATGCGGACACCACGCGTTTGAATTCTTCCGAACCCACGCCAAGCACTCGAGTGTCGTACGCACCGCGAAGTGCCATCACACCCATCCACGCGATGATCACGATCACCACAAGCGATACATATGTTGGGTCGTTAATTTCAACGTTGAAAGGAATTGCCCAGCGCAAGGTGAAGCCGGTGATACCGGCAACGGTGATGGCAATGAAATCCCAAATCACGGCGCGAGTGGCATAGACGCGAAGTGGATCACGGCGAAGGTGCGGGCGATCGCGGCGGGAATGCGACGCGGACCAACCAATGCGAGCTGGGGTGCGCTGATGTGAGGTGGCATCAGTCGGCAAGGAACCGCTCTCGGTTACCTCGTGACTCATGATGCTCCTTGCTGTTGCTTAGGGGCCAAAGGCTAACAGCGCAAAGCAAAAGCGGGCAGTTCCTGAGGGGGAACTGCCCGCTTTTTGATCAGTTCTATGACTGTAGGTAAATCCGTACCGGGATCTCAGTCAACGTGACCTGAGTAGCGGGGGCTACCTGTGAGCACTTTGCAGCGGGATCACACAGGAGTGTGGAGCCCTCTGGAGCCGTGTATGCCGCAGTACCCGTTTCTGCCCACGCAACCACTGACTTTTGGCCAGCGCGGGTGAAGTTACAGACCACTGTGTTTCCGGTTTGGGTGCAACCCTCAAAGCTCGAACCAACAACCCAGTTTTCAATGGCGAAGAATCCCTGCTCTGCGGGAGCGCCTGGGTACGCCTGAATACCAAGAAGTGCGTACGGCTTCTGAGTCCAGATGTACCAGTACGAACGCTCGACGCCGTAGCGAAGGTTGTCGATATAGGTACGAACAACCCAACCAGCTGCCTTTGCACCCTTGATCTTGTTCGCAGGCAATGCTCCAGGGCCAGCAAGTCCGTAGTTCAACTCGGTATCCCAGATTTGCATCGTTGCTGGTGCACCAGCGGCAGTAATTGCCTTCTTTGCCATCGTGATGAGTGCGCCACGTGCAACCGGATCGCCATCAGCCTTTGGGTAGGTGTGCATTGCCAACACATCGATTGGCCAGTTCAACGCTTTCAATTCATCAAGGTACTTCACGTAGAAACCATCAAATGCTGATTGCAAACGCAATGAAGGTGAAGCTGACACAACCTTCGCATCAGGATCATTTGCTTTGATGATGTCGTAAGCGCGCTTAGTCATTTCAGCCATTTGCTTCGGTGTTCCGTTGAAGAACATCTTCAAGTTGGCTTCATTCCACACTTCGTATGAAGTAATGCGACCCTTGTAGCGCGTAACAACTTGAGTGACCCAGTTATCCCAGTCAGCCATGTTTGCTGGAGCACTGTTAGCACCTGGGTACGGCGGGTACACCGGCGTGGTCTTCTTTGAAGCAGCCCACGTAGGAGTGGTGCCCAACACCATCATGATGTCGGTCATTCCCTTGGATTCAGCATTGGCAAGAATGCCGTCCAAGTTCTTCCACTTGTACTTGCCCTTGGTCAATTCAATTTGCGACCAAGCGGTGCCGTTATCCCACAAACGAAGCGCACCAAAGGGAGCTGAAGACCAGGCTTCAACTTCGGCACCTTCAATTTGCATGCCGACCAAGCTTGGCTTAATTGCATTTGGATCAACGCCGGAACCGCCGCCGTTGTCCGAACCTGAATCGCTACTGCCACCGCAAGCGGTGAGAACTAAACCAGCTGCAAGGGCTAGAAGCCCGAGCCTTGCTGATTTACTGCCGCGCGAGCTGCTGAACCGAACCATAGAGGACTACTTCCAATCGTTACTGATGTTCCTGGAGCTATTGCGGAACATGAATTCATGACATCACACTGAACCGTTGCCCCCGCAGGAACAGTGAACTTTCCGGAACCTGATGAAACCCAAGCAACAGCCTCTGGGTTGTTGTTGTCGCCCATCTGGCAAGTATTTGCTGCGCCATTGGTACCGCGCTGGCATGAGTAGAACGCATTGCCGATCCAACGCTCAACAGTGCCGTATGCAGTGGCAGCAGGTGTGCCGTCGTTGGTAACGATTCCTACGCGGCCATCAGCTGGTGCCCAGAAGTACCAGTAGCTACGAGCCACACCAAGGGTGAGGTTGTCGAGGTAGGTCGTTGCAACCCAACCTGCGCCAGTGGCTGGAGCGATGTTCTGTGCAGGAATTGAGCCTGGGCCCTGAATGCCGTAGTTGACTTCGGTATCCCACAGTTCAATTGCTGCAGGTACGCCCGCCTTTGACATGTCAGCCTTGGTCTTGTTGATGTAGTTGATGCGCTCGGCTGGGCCTTCGTTTGCGGCTGGGTAACTGTGGATTGCAACTGCATCCACTGGCCAGCCCTTCTTCTTCAATGCGGTCAAGTACGCAGGGAAGAATTTGTTGTAACGACCAGTCAAGCGAACGGTGCTCGATGCGGAAACAACCTTGGCAGTTGGATCGCCAGCCTTGATGATCTTGTACGCAGCTGCGGTGAGATCAGCCATCTGCTGAGGTGTGCCTGCAAAGAAGTTGGTCAGGTTTGCTTCATTCCAGATTTGGTATGAATCAATTGAGTTGGCGTACTTCTGCACAACTGCGGTGACCCAGTTCTTCCAGTTGGCCATGCCCGGCATGGAAGCTGCACCCTTATTTGGGTACGTGCCTTGGCTCTTGTTGGTTGCGGCCCATGTTGGAGTTGAACCAAGAACGTAAAGGGATGAGACCTTTTGTGCGTTGGCGTTTTGGATAGCGGCGTCCAGACCGTTCCACCAGAACTTGCCTTGCCCTTGGTTGACCTGACCCCAGGCCACGCCTGCGTCCCACAGACGAATCGTGCCAAACGGCACTGTTGGCTTCACGCCGGCAGCGATGCCAGGAACGTGCTGCCCGAACTGGGTAACGGGCAGTGGGTTACCCACTGATGCTGCTTGGGAAGGAACAGCCATAGCTACTGAGCCGAGCGTGATCGCTCCAGCAACAGCTGCAATAAGGGCACGACGCATGAAAAAACTCCAAGGTGTTGATAACAAAGGTTTTTGGACCCTAACTGACCATACGTCCGATCTGCCTGAATGACACCGGCCTCAAGGGTCACGAATAGATGGACATTGTGTAAATCGCTGCAGCCTTTCCAAGGTTTCGCATCGACGACTCTTGACGATTCTCCAAAGAAGACTATAATTCTGGTCATGAATACAACTTCTTTGGCAACTGTGAAGGCACAACTTTCAGCCTTCGTCGACTCAGTGCACGGAACGCATGAACGAGTTGTCATCACGCGTAACGGTGAACCAGCTGCAGTGCTGATTTCTCCTGACGACCTTGAATCGCTCGAAGAAACAATCGCGATTTTATCTGATCCTGAAGCTATGGCCGAAATAACGGAAGCGCGGGAAGCAATTGCTCAAGGCAACACTGTTGCACTTTCACAAGTTAAACGGCGCTCGGCCTAGTGGCTTTCGAAATACGAATTGCTCCACCGGCTCGCAGGGCACTTGAAACACAGTTGCCCGAATCAATTGCCGCAGCTGCGTGGGAATTCATACATGGCCCACTTGCCGAGAATCCTCGACGCGTTGGCAAACCACTCCTTGGAAACCTAGAAGGTTCTTGGTCAGCAAGGCGGGGCGAATATCGAGTTGTCTACGAAATCGATAACGAGATTGTCACCGTTACCGTTCTGCGAATCGGCCATCGCCGAGATATTTACCGCTAGCGCTTGCGCAACACGTACAAGCTTTGACCATCGGTCTCTTGCCCATACTCGAAACGATCAACAGCAAGACGCGCAGCATTTACGTGATCTTCAAAGTGCCAGCGCGCAAAGCGGGTGCAGTGCAAGCGGCCTTTCCAATCCAGTGGTCCGTAGCCTTCTGGGTTTTCTTCCCAGCCAGCAACATCTTCTTCAACAAAGCAGGTCACAAATGCCTTGCCGTTTTCGCTCAATGCTTCTGCGATCAACTTGAGATAGGCAGGAGTGTCTTCGTCATTCATATGTGAGAAAACTGAATACGCGTAGAACACATCAACACTGCCTGGATCCGCAGCAAGGGTGCGCTCTGGTGAACCGTCTGGGTTGTAACGCTCGTTGCTGACATTCACATAGGTAAAGCGCATGCCAGGCCCAGCAAGATTCTCATCAGCCCAGTCGATGAGTTCCTTTTGAATATCAACGCCGTGATAGTCACGGATCGCACCGAAGTACTCGCGCACGCCCACGCCGAGGCGCCCAGCACCGCAGCCCCAGTCCAGCAACGCGGAATCTTTGTTCAAGCCGGCGTACTGCTCCAAGCGCTTCACGTCGCCAACCGCAGTCTTGATAAATGCCTTGTCGTTCTTAAAGTGCTTGCCGCCCATGCGGTATTTACCGGGAGGAAGTGGGGTCTTATTGCCGCGCTTAAGCATGTTGCTCACCCTAACGGCTACATAAGCCCATGGTGGTGCGCCCGTTCAGTCAGGAAGTCGCGAACAGTTGGTTGCGCAGCCTGATTGATGATGTTTGGTAATTACGCGTGACTGGTCATTCTTCTTCTGTTTGCCCGGCGACGGAGCATCAGGAAGATGTCTGTTCTGTGACAGAATGAAGAAATGCTGCCTGAATTCGCCTGGGGTGACGTCAAGGTTTACGTCGCTGGTCATAACGGACTCGTGGGTTCGGCAATTGTGCGCGCCTTAGAGGCTGCCGGAGTTGGCGAAATCATTGGTTATCGCTCATCCGAGCTCGATCTTCGTGACCGCGAGGCCACCTTCACCGCCATCAGTGAGGCCAAGCCCGACATCGTGATCGATGCCGCAGCCAAGGTCGGCGGCATCATGGCCAACTCCACCTACCCAGTTGAGTTCCTGCGCGACAACGTCTTAATTCAGACCAACATCATGGATGCGGCTCACGCGATCGATATTGATCGTCTGCTCTTCCTTGGTTCTTCGTGCATCTACCCACGCGCTGCAACTCAGCCAATTCGCGAGTCTTCATTGATGACTGGCCCACTTGAGCCAACCAATCAGGCCTACGCGATGGCAAAGATCTCCGGCATCTTCTATATCGAAGCGCACCGCACTGAATATGACCGTCACTGGATTTCGGCGATGCCAACAAACTTGTATGGCCCAGGCGATAATTTCGATCTAGAAACCTCACATGTGTTGCCAGCATTCATACGACGCTTCCATGAAGCGAAAATTTCTGGTGCACCAACTGTCACGGTGTGGGGAACTGGTTCACCACGTCGTGAGTTCTTGCATGTAGACGATCTTGCAGCTGCTTGTTTGATGCTGCTGCAGAAATACGACTCACACGAAACCATCAACGTTGGTCTTGGCGATGACATGCCGATCAAGGAACTTGCTGAAACCGTTGCTGCTGCAGTGGGTTACGAAGGCACGATTCAATGGGATTCAAGTAAGCCTGACGGCATGCCACGTAAGTTGCTCGACACCAGTCGCATCAACGATCTTGGTTGGTACCCGAAGATTTCTTTGGCAGACGGCATCGCTAGTACGTACCAGTGGTACCTGGCTAACAACGCATAACTGCGTTTCAATTTCGGAGGAACTGTGGCAGGCAACGCTCACGCGATTCCACCTATTCAGGTTCTCCTTGCGGGTCGCACTGCAGCCCTTGTGCGCTTGACCTGCAAACCAGGAATGCGCCCCGCGCTGCTTGACCTGTTTAACAACTACATGGATCGCCTCGGTGAAGAGCCTGGTACCGAGATCTACACGCTGTCCATTGACCCAGATAGTGACAACCTCGTTTGGTTGTATCAAATCTTTGCTAACGACGAAGCGCAGATAGAACATCAACAAGCAGTGGCACTTGCTGATGTCATCCCGGCAATGCAAAACCTGCTTGATGGTCCGCCGGCAATTCTTCGCATGTCGCCACTTCGTTTGGCATTGCAGGAGACCGTGCTCGACGATGATTTCGATCTGTAGTTACACCACTCGTTGAATTGTTTTACTCACCATTTGCTTGCAACACTTCCATTGATGCAATTTCTTTGGTTTGTGCATCAATGATTGCTTGAGCAAGGGTTTTCACTTCTGGATCAGTCGTGGTAGCAAGTGCTTCCTGTGCCATTGTGATAGCGCCCTTGTGATGCGTAATCATCATCTGCAACCACAAACGATCAAAATCAGGACCAGTCGTTGCTGATAGAGCCGCCATGTCATCCTCGGTCATCATGCCGGTTCCCGTTGAGTGATCTGAATGATCATCTGCTGCAGTTTCAGCTGCGCCCCAGTTTGCTAACCAACCTCGCATCACTGCAATTTCTGGACCTTGCTCGGCTTTGACTTGATCAGCAAGATCTTTAATTTCATTACTGCTGGCTTGTGACAACGCCATGTCTGACATTTCAATAGCTTGTTGGTGATGCGGAATCATCATTTGCGCAAACATGACATCCGCTGCACGAGCATCAACTGATGCGTTCGGTGAGGCGCTACTGATCATTGGCATCGGTGTAGGCGGCACTGCTTCTTCGGAAGATCCGCATGCTGTCAAGACACCCGCTGCCGCGATCGTTGAAAGTGTCAACACGAACGTGCGACGCGATGTTGAGCGAGTCATTGAGCGAGTCATTGAGCGAAAGATTGGCATGGGGGAAGCCTTTCGTTGCTTTAAGAAAACGGCGGTCTGTTATCCAGTTTAAGACTGAACTTGCCTGCGGTTCGCCACAACTTTGCTGTGGCGTCTTTATCTTCTTCGGTAACCAAATTACCCATCACCCGAAGGGCAATGGTCATTAAGGATTTCGAGCGCATGCCCACAGGGCCGAACGTATTAATGAATCCTGGAACTGTGAGGAGGCCTGCGATACGTCGGGCAATTGAGAATGCTGTTCCGTATTGGACGCTGAGTTCACCTGGCCATAGATGCGTGAGATCCGCGTTTGGATTATTGGCAGTGTCAGCGAGCATTTCTGCGGCAATGTGTCCGGTTTCTAGTCCGTAATCAATGCCTTCGCCGTTCAAGGGGTTTACACAACCAGCTGCATCCCCGATGAACATCCAATTCTTTCCAGCGATATTGCTCACCGCTCCACCCATTGGTAACAACGCGGAGGAGAAGTTCTTGAGTTCACCATCCAGTTCCCATAACTCGCGTTGTTGTTTTGTGTACAACTCTGTGAGTGTGCGCAGATTGATGTCGGCTGGGCGCTTATTCGTTGCCAATGTTCCAACACCGATATTCACTTCACCATCAGCCAGCGGAAAGATCCAGCCGTAACCGGAAAGCACTTCGTTCTTTTCACCACGTAATTCAAGGTGTGATGAAATCCATTTATCATTCGAGCGGCCACTATCGATGTATGCACGCCCAGCAACTCCATATGCAGTGTCTTTATGCCATTCGCGGCCAAGGCTGCGTCCAAGCTGAGATTTCGCACCATCGGCAACAACAAGTCGCTTGCAGCGAATTTCTTTGGTGACGCGCTTGCCGTCCTCGCGAATTTCGAAAATCACGGCGACAACGCGGTCGTTTTCTTTAACGACATCAACTGCGCGGTAACCGTCGGCAGGAATTGCACCGGAATCAAGTGCCACCTCGCGAATTTTCGCGTCGAGTTCCATGCGTGGCACCGCTGATCCATAGTTCGGCAGCGTTCCGCCTGGCCATGGCAGTAACAGTGTTTGCTTGAAACCCGCAGCGCGCAAGCCAAGGTTGCGTGGCTGTGTTGCCAACCAATCTCCAAGACCAAGATTTTGCAGTTCGTGCACGGCTCGGGGAGTTAGCCCATCGCCGCAAGTCTTATCGCGAGGGAAGGTCTTGGTATCGGCTAGCACCACATCAAGGCCAAAGCGAGCCGCCCATGCGGCGGCAGCTGAGCCGGCAGGGCCCGCGCCAATCACTAAGACGTCAGTCTCAGCAGGCACGCTTGTGGTCATCAGACAATTGTCTTTGGTAGGAGTTGTAGGCATTCGCTTGGGTAGATGTCCAGCAAATGGGAGACGTATTTGGTTTTAGACCGTCCCGCGTGGCCTTTAGGGTTTTCGTATGAAACCCGCACTTTTCTCTGTCCTTGGAATTTCACTAGTGGCTGGCTCGATCGGCTTCGCTGCACTTTCCACCGCAGCTCCACAGTTGACCTACGCGACCTTCGGTACTTCAGGAAACAACACTGGCACCGCAGCAACCGCGACCATGCCGGGAAACTTGTTCCCAACAGCGCAGATCACTGTGGTCGATAGCGATGTTTCTGTGGCGACCTCAGCAACGCTGACTGGTTCCACTCCGTTTGGTCAGGTTTATGGCACGTCAAGTGGCAAGACCTATCTCTCGACTTCATTGGTGTCTGGCAAGACAACTGGCAGCATCACGATTGCTTTCAACCGAGTGATTCCTGCAGGTTTCTGGGGCTTCGCATTGGGTGACGTTGATGCTGAACAGATCTCAATCGTTGCGAAGGGTGACAAGGGTCAAAGCCTGGATGTTTCTGGTTGGTACAAGTCTTCATTCAACTACCAAAGCGGCAACACCGATCAACCGGTGTGGAATGCCAGCACTGCAACGTTGAAAGGCAACACCAACGACACCAACGGTGCAGCTGGTTGGTTCCAAGCAACGCAACCAGTCACCGCGATCACGTTGACTCAGACCAAGTTGTCAGGTTTTCCTACCTACCAGTTGTGGATGGCTGCTGATCTTGGTTCACCACTTGCATCTCCATCGGCATCTGCCACACCGACTGCAACAGCGACCGTGACAGCGACACCAACAGCTTCTGCTTCACCAACGGCAACCGTAAGCGCTTCACCAACGGCAACGGTTACTTCATCTGCAACACCGGTGGCAAGTGCATCAACTACAGCCAGTAGTTCTGCAACACCAACAGCTTCTGGGGTACTTCCCGTTAATCCAGATAATGGCGCACCAACCACGCCAATTGATAAGCCGGTCATCATTCACATTGCTGATGTTCCAGGTGCACCCGATGGTGCAACTGTCACCGAGGTTAAGGATCCAGCGCACGGCACCGCCGTGATCGTTGATCCAGTCACCATCAAGTACACACCTGATGCTGGTTATGTCGGTACCGATGTCATTTCGATTGTTGTGAAAGACAAGAGCGGCAAGATCACCACCCTGCAGGAAACGGTTGAGGTGGGAACACCTCAGGTTGTGATCAACTGGAAGGTACCGAAGAAGCTGCACACCGGAAACAACGTCATCGTCAACAAGGTCTTGAAGACCAACGCAGGGCAGAAGGCAAGCATTGTTGTGACCTGTGGCCCGTTGCTTCGCAGCAAGTTCATGGATGCCATGGCTGACTGCTATGTAAAGAAGAGTGGCAACAAGATCACTGTGTGGGTCTCAGGTTCAGTGCCTATCGGTGCTGACATTGCCTTGAGCGCACCAGCAAAGGGCAAGTATTTGGAACTTGATTCCAACAAGTTCCTACGCAACTAACACTCGAGCGTTCAACGTTTCGGCCCGGCCTCCTTGTGGAGGTACCGGGCCGAATGTTTTCTGGTGGTGCGCAGTTAGCGCTCGCAGGTGCACCATTCTTCTTGAGTAAACATGGCCTGCACTTGTTCAACATGTGCACCGCAACCGGTCCACGTGGTTTTGCCGCACTTTGAACAGGCAATTGGGCTACACATAATTTCCTCCAACGACAATCGTTTCATGAAGTATACCCCTAAGGGGTATAGAAATGGCAAGTCTTTTCAGCTGGGGCGGATTTCACTTAGGGTTGCCTTATGACTATTGCCATCGGTGACACCGTTCCTGACGTTGAACTCTTCGTGATCCCAGAGGATCGCCCAACCCCGGTTTCCTCTCAGGACATCCTGAGCAAGGGTCGCGTGGTGCTGTTCGCAGTTCCCGGCGCCTTCACCCCAGGCTGCTCAAAGATGCACCTGCCAGGTTTCGTGAACAAGGCCGCTGAGCTCTCCGCCAAGGGCGTTGACTCAATCGTGTGCATCAGCGTGAACGATGCTTTCGTGATGGATGCCTGGGGTAAGGCGCAAGGTGTTGGTGAGCAATTCGTGATGGCAGCTGACCCGCAAGGCAAGTTTGCTCTCGCCGTTGGCATGAACGTCGATGCTCCAGCACTTGGTGGACTTCGCTCAAAGCGCTACGCGATGGTTATTGAAAACGGCGTTGTCACCCAGTTCCTCCCCGAAGAAGATGGCTTCAACGTGCTGGCATCAACTGCCGAGTGCGTGCTCGACACACTTTAAAAACCTCAAGCGCGATTATTCGCGCACGTGCTCTACCGTGAACGTATGCATCGGGGGAGCGCAGTAGCTATCGGCCTCGCAGGTCTCTTGATGACCTGCGGGGTCGTTGCTGCTTCTCCGGCCAGTTCAGCAACGCAAAATGCGCAGACTTTGCTCACCTCGCTGCCCGTTTCACCTGAGCACATTGGTGGTTACGACCGCTCGTTGTTTAAGCACTGGATTCGACAAAATGGTTGTACCACTCGTCAGATTGTGTTGATTCGCGAAGCAATCGGTGGACGACTTAATGACTGCACCATGGTTAATGCGCGCTGGTATTCCGCATACGACGGACTCACCACCACAAATGCACGCACCTTCGACATTGATCATGAAGTTCCGCTGAAAGAAGCATGGGATTCAGGTGCATGGCGTTGGACACCTGATCGACGCACTGCTTTTGCGAACGATCTTGGTTATGTGAACTCACTCATTGCAGTATCAGCTTCTTCCAATCGATCCAAGAGTGATCAAGACCCAGCAGAATGGCTACCAACAAATACGGCAGATACTTGCCGCTACGTCAAAGCATGGATTGGCGTGAAGTACCGCTGGCGTTTGGCCGTTGACTCTGTTGAGAAGTCATCAATCTTGCAACTACTGCGTGGTTGTCCACAAAAAATGGAAGTTCCAGATTTAGCTTCGGCCTAAATCACTACACAAATGCCGAGCACAAGATTTGGCACATCAAGGAAATCAACAATCAATGCGATTTCTTCATCATCAACACAGGTAACGAAATGTTGATCACCATCGGTATGCACAATCGGCCAACGACGAAGATCGCCACCAAGTCCGGTGCCAACTGCCTTTGATGCGGCTTCTTTTGCAACAACTGCACTCAACAGGGTGATGCGCTCGGCCTCAAAAAGTTTTGTTTCAGTTTCGGTGAGCACTCTGGCAACCGTCGGTGCTTGACGATCTGCATTTTCCACGTCAACACCCACGGCTTGAGCACTGGCAACCGCGGCAACAATGACGCCTTCTGTGTGCGCAAGGGAAATTACCGGAAGCGGTAAATCATGTTGAGTTGCCCATGTCACGAATGGTGCGCCTTCTTCGGATCGCTCAATCACCAGATCCTTAGAATGAATCGTGGTGAGTTGAGTTTCTAACATGAAGTCACACACGGCTTCTTTCAACGCCACACGGCCTAATAGCCACTCCATCTTGCGGGTGGTGTTGGCCTGCATTTCCATCCAGGTTGCGCACTCCGTGGAAGTCAGATGCTGGATAGCAATTTCCCGGGCGGCCTCGTCGGTGTACGTCTTGAGCTCTTCGACGACGGTGACATGGACGCGCGCCAGCGGCCCCACCACACACGAATACGTCGCCATGTGGTGAAACCTATGTGCTTTATTGCTATGCGACAGGCGAAACGAATAACCCGTATTCGTGAATTGGGCTACGTTCGCATCCTTGGATTAGCGAAAGAGGAAACATGAAGGTTTGGTTCATCACTGGAACATCCCGGGGCTTCGGCAAGGTCTGGACCCAGGCTGCCCTGGAACGCGGCGACAAGGTTGTTGCAACCGCCCGCGACCTAGCTCCCCTTGATGACTTAGTCGCTACATATGGCGATTCAATCCTCACACTGAAACTTGATGTCACAGACAAGGCCGCAGTTACTACGGCCGTGAATAAGGCAAACGAACACTTTGGTCGTCTCGATGTGATCGTGAATAACGCCGGTTACGGACATATGGGATACCTCGAGGAACTCACCGAGGATGAGATTCGCCAACAGTTCGACACCAATGTGTTTGGCCCGATCTGGGTTGCACAGGCTGCGTTGCCAATCCTGCGAGCCCAAGGATCCGGTCACATCATTCAAGTCAGCAGTTTGAGTGGTCTCACTGCCTCAGGTGGCATGGGTTTGTACAGCGGATCAAAGTGGGCCCTTGAAGGTATGTCAGAGGCCCTTGCTCAGGAAGTGCGCAAGTTCGGAATCAGCGTGACCTTGATTGAACCTGGTGGATATGCAACCGGCTTTGGTTCTGCTGGCCGCAAAAACTCCGAAGTACATCCGGCCTACGTTGAATCACATGAAAAACTTGGCAAGTTGCTTGCTACTTCTGCGGGATCAGATGCCAACGACAGCATTGACGCAATCATGAAAGTTGTTGATGCGGAGAAGCCTCCCGTGCGATTGCTGCTGGGTAATCAAGCCGTTGACGTGTTGTATGGCATGTATGACCGACGCTTAGCTGGCTTTAAGGACTGGGAAGACGTTTCCCGTTCGGCAGGCTAAGCATCCACAACAGACAGGCACCACCATGCGTATTCGAAATCTGGCAATGGCAACTGTTGCCGTTGCCTCCATTGCCGGCCTTGCAACTTCACCAGCGTTTGGTGCAATCGCGGTACCAACACCGGCTACGTCAGTATGTAGTCAAGACAACTACGCATGCCTGTCAGTTAATCAAGCCAAGGTTCCCGCTGGCCAAACAGTCATCTTTAAGGGATCACTGAGCAAGGTGGCCATGAAGAACCTTGCAGCGTGGACACTGAAAGACAACATCGTGTGCCTGACTCGATACAACGCAAAGCCACTGGCTGACGGATGGCCAAGCACCACCCTTGATGGCGCATGCGCCCCAGTCAACAAAGCCGGCAGGTTCACCATCAACGCTGAACTTGGCACCAAGGGTTTGCATTACTTCGGCGTTGAGATGGGCCCATGTCAGGCCGATGCGGGCCTATGCGGCAATGGGGACCCTGGATTAGTGGGCGTTGGCGGCAAGACTGCAATTGCACTGACCACCACATAACGATCCATCAGCCTTCACTGACGTGAGCCCTCTACTACTCGTCGGGGGCTCACGTTTTGTCATGGGAACGAACTAGGTCATGCTGTGCCAGTGAGTGGTCGCCTCGTCATCATGGGTTCGGGTGAAAATGCCCCGGCAATGATCAAACTGCATCGCACCCTGATGGAGGGCCTTGGCGATGCACCCAAATACATGATCGATACGCCCTATGGCTTTCAGGTCAATGCGGATGATCTAGGTGCGAAATACCAGCAGTACTTCGACGAATCTGTCGGTTCCAAGATTGAACTTGCGAAGTGGCGCCGTAAAGACGCATCAATAGTTGAGCACGAGCGCACGCTCTCGCAGCTCAGTCAAGCCTCCTGGGTGCTGGCTGGGCCTGGCTCGCCCTCGTATGCCTTGCATCAATGGGCTGGCACTGCTGTTCCTGCCGCTTTAGCCGATGTGGTTCGCCGCGGCGGCACCTTGATCACGGGTAGCGCTGCAGCCGCAACCATAGGAGCCTACGCCATACCGGTGTACGAGATTTACAAGGTTGGTACTGATCCCTTTTGGATAGACGGCATCAACCTTCTTGGTGACTTGCTTGGTATTCGTGCAGTTGTGGTTCCGCACTTTGATAACAAAGAAGGCGGTCGCCACGACACCAGTTGCTGCTACATCGGCTTACATCGCCTAGAAATTCTTGAAACACAAATCACCGATGGCACCGGGGTACTCGGCGTTGATGAGCACACAGCAGTGGTAATCGAAATTGAAACTGGCAATGTTTCTGTGCATGGTACTGGCGGTTTAACCCTGCGCCAGGGCGGTCGCACTGTTGTGGTTGCCAATGGGGACACCACAACTGTTGAAGCAATGCGAACTGCGCTCAATGGAGCAGCCGCTGAACCTGCTGCTGTCATTGCCCCAGCAGCAACCTCTGATTTATTGACGACGTTCCGCGCAGCCCTTGCCGCTGGTGATGCCGAAGCAGCACTCGTTGCGGCGCTGGCTACTGAAGACGCAGTATTTGCTGCTGATACTGCAGCGAATGCGGATCTTCGAGCAATGTTGGTTGAACTTGCAGATGCCGCGCAGAGTGGATTGCAAGATCCACGGGCAATGCTTTCGCCACTTGTTGAGGTTGCATTGAATGTTCGTCGCGTTGCTCGTGAGAACAAAGACTTCGCGATGAGTGATCTCGTGCGCGATTCGCTCATTGCTGCCGGGATCGAGGTTCGCGATACACCTGATGGAGTGCAATGGAACCTCATCCAGCGCGCTCAATAACTTTTATTATCGAGCGCGCATCGGCTTAGCCAAGGTGCATGTATTCCTTGATGCCATTTGGCTTAGTGATGTTCGAAGTGCCATTGGCATTCAAGCTGTCCAGTAATGCGATGTAGGCCAAATACTCCGCTTTGCCGCGAGCAACAGCTCCACGGTATCGAGCTGGAAGTGGTGCGGCCATTGCCCCACGATTGAAGCGGCCCATGAGTAACTTCAGCTGTTCTTGAGCTTTTGCGGTTTGGCCTTGCTGGTTATCAAGTTCTAACCGACCACGGGCAGTGCTGTAGTCGTACGACTCGACCTGCATCGTTGAGAGATCCGCAACACCAGCTTTACTCCAGTTGGTGTAGGTCGCAACCTTGGTGTCAGCGGTGCGAATTCCCATGATGTGACGACGTGAGTTGTTGTAGACATAAAAGGCCGGCACCCATTCGTCGGATGCCATGATGACGTGATCTCGCCCGGGTGCAGCGTTTGACTTCAACAGCGGCAGCAAGTTCAAGCGCTCTTCATATACCTCTGCAAGGTCTCCCTTGAGCCATTCACGATCACCATGAGCAATCGTTGCCAACATTGGCACGATGTCCACGCTTGACGTCAATTGCTTGCGGACCTTTGCGGTGTCGCCAGTGAGACGCTCGCGTGGATCAACAATGATCAAAGGAACCTGAATCGCTTCTTGATACATCGTTCCAGCTTTATTCGAAGCAAAACCATGAGCACCTGCATAGTCGCCGTGATCTGCAGTCATGATGATGACGGTGTTATCGCGAATGCTTTCTGGAATTGAATTCACAACTGAACCAATATGTTGGTCCACAAGGCTCAAAACTTGTGTGTAGCTATCAAGGCTACGAGTCCAATAACCAAACGGTGCGTTCGCAATTTTTGCTCCCGAAAGGCCTGGGTAATCAGCCAGTGAATACGCAGATGTCACTGTTGGATCGTCACTAATTCCTCCCCAAATCAAATCGGTGAAGGAACGGGTGAACTGTTGTGCGGCAGGCTTATTTGCTGCCAAGGTTGCAGCGGATTCCCAGTTGGCCGGCAAGGTGTAGCCATACACCTTTGGTGCATCAAGTGGAGGAACTGCGTCGTAGGTCACTGCCGGAGTTGCTCCTGCTTGCTTAAACAGATTGTTGTAGGTCGTGGCTTCAGTGCCACTCCAGAAGAATTCCTTGTCATGCGGATTCACAAAGCCGACGGTCAAACAAAAGGGGCGCTCACGTGGCTTGCGTGCCTCTAACCATGTTGCAGCCTGCGCGGCGATGTTGCCATCGTCATACGTTCCTTGACCATTCGTGCCAATTGGATCTGGCATTGTCAAACCTTGGAAACCATATGCACTCAAGTAAAACGGTGCTGAAGGATCTGTTGTTTCATCAGGTGCATCTGAAAGGTGCCACTTGCCAACATATGGAGTCACGTAACCGGCTTCGCGCATCAATTTTCCATACGTTGGAAATTCACGTTGCAACGCTGGTGCATTTGGACCAGACGATCCAGGCTGCTTGCCCTTGCGCGTTTGTAAACACCAGTTTTGGTGCGGATATAAACCCGTGACCAAGCTCGCGCGCGACGGCGAACAAGCCGTTCCTGCGGTGTAGTGATTCGAGAACTTCACGCCCTGCATCCACAGCTTTGCCAAGTTCGGCATAAATGCTTTAAGGAACTGCTCAGGTGTAGTGATGCCGGCAGGGAAGGTTTGCGGGAAACGCATTTCATCGACCGTGATCATCACAATGTTGGGAGCACCTGCTCGCGCTTTCGGCCCAGTGGGAACTGCCTGGGCAGTTTGCGTGTGAGTTACCAGGGCAGCACCAGCGGCAGCAGCCGCGCTAGTAGCCATAAACGAGCGGCGAGAGAGTTGCGTCATGGCGGACATCTTCCTCTTCTTTTGGAGGGTGACGTACCAATCTCATAGCGTGTCTCATAGCGTGAAATATCCCATGATTGACATCAAATCCCACGAAATATAAATTTGTGGGATGACTATCCCAGCCCTCGGTGCCCTTCAGGTGTGGAAGGTTCGTTTGGATTCCCGACGCCGCCCCACTTTGCCCGAAGAAGCCATGAGAGCCGCGGGATTTACTGCCGGTGAAGAGCTTCGAGTGCGCGTTGCTGAGGAAGGAATGCTGATTCTTGAAACCCCAGCGCACGCTCTGGCAAGAGCCCGCTCCCGCGTTGCTGGCGTGTCGAAAGATCGATCAATTGTTGACGAATTCCTCGCAGAGCGTCACGTCGAAACACATCGCGAACAATGACTGCACCCGTACTGCTCGATGCATCATGTGTTCTTGCATGGCTATTTGAAGAACCGGGTGCAGAACTCATTGATCCTGTGTTGTCCACGAGTTACATCACCGCTGTGAATATGGCTGAAGTCATCACAAAGGTTGAACGACTTACGGGACAAGGCCAAGGATGCGCCGATGATCTCGTCGAAGCCGGTATGACCGTGATACCAGTTGGATGGCAAGAGATTTCGGTAGTCGCCAGTGTTCGTCAGCAAGAACTCACACTGCCCAGAACCGCCGCGCTTTCACTCGGCGACGCTCTTTGTATATCCGTAGCGGTCAGTCATCAGATGGAATTCTGGACCGCAGATCGCACCTGGGCACACCTTGATCTCCCCATAGCAATTTCGCTGATTCGCTGAATACATAAAAGATTCGTTCACCATCGTTTTGACATAAGCAATTGTGTTCACAGTCTTGACTGAATCACGTTTATCTTTGACCCATGAACTCATCAATCCTTCGCAAGATTTCTGCCCTGACCACCGCAGTCCTCGTGTCTGCCGGAGTCGCACTCGTCTCTGCGCCAAGTGCACAAGCCGCACAATCCGACATGGTCCTGTACTTCGATCGCAGCTATCGCGAAGTGATCGACCTCGGTAAGACTGGTGACAGCCACGGCGACATCACCATCACTCATGGAAATCTGAGCTCGACCCCCGGCGGAAAGAAGGTGGGCACGTACGCGACCTCACAGATCACCGCAGTTATGACCATTCCTGGTGGGCCACAAAGCCGCAAAATCGATATGAGCATGACCCTCGATAAGGGAATGATTTACACAACTGCGTTGATGTCGGCTAACGGTGGAACTCCGCCAACGAAGCCGGTTGCTTACGCAATCATCGGCGGCACGGGCAAGTACATGGGAGTTGCCGGCCAAGTGACCCTCAATCCAATTTCGGACACGGGTTACAAGGCAACGCTGCGCTTCGTGCGCTAGCTCACGAAAATGTTGTATACCCGAGAAATTGTCGCGGGAACATGACAAAGGCCCCGGGATCACCGGGGCCTTTCTTGTGCGCGAGGGGGGATTTGAACCCCCACACCCTTTCGGATACAGCGACCTGAACGCTGCGCGTCTGCCGTTCCGCCACTCGCGCGTGGTTTTTCTTGCAAAGTGAGTCTAGTGGCCCATTTGCGATGGTTAAAGTTTGGGTTTCCACCCCTTTCTTGACGGGATCGCGCCATGACAGCAGCACTTGAGAACGAATGGCCCCTTGAGCCCGAATTCCTCTTCGAATTTTTCATGGAGCTTGATCCTGAAAAACGAATCTCCGTAGATGCTGGAAACAGCCCCAAGGGTCACCGCATTGTCGGTACCACCTCTGGCGGCTGGATCAAGGGTCCGAGCATCAATGCCACTGTGCTCTCGGCTGTCGACTACCCAGTGGTGCGCCCCGATGACACCTTGGGCGTGGACATGCGCGCAGTTGCACACACTGATGATGGTGAAAATCTCTACTTCACCTACGTTGGTTTCATCACACCGTGGAGTCAGGTCATCAAGGCACGCATGGGTGAAGTTATTGATCCAAAATCGATTGAGTGGAAAGTCTCCATGGATTTCGAAGTGGGCTCGGCAAAGTATGACTGGCTCAATCGCTCACTCATTGTTGCACGCGGCGCATTGGCACCAGGCGGTTTTCTTTACCGTGCCTACAAACTGAACTAGCAATAGTTGTTGGTATATAAAGCTTTTTCAATCACATTGTATATCGGTAAGGGATCTCATGACAAATGAAATGCGCGTATCAGTTACTCGAGAGATTCCAGCATCCGCTGAAGTGATCTTCTCGCTGATCACTCTTCCAGCAGGTCACGTCGCGATGGATGGGTCAGGTTCATTAGTGTGCGCTCCGTCCAATCATCGACTCACCGCTGTTGGCGACACGTTCTTGATGGACATGGATCGCGAACCCATCGGTGACATTCCAGACATGGGCAAATACCAAGTTGAAAACGAAGTCACTGGGATAGAAACCAATCGACTCTTGGAATGGACCGTTGGTATGACTGGTCGCCCCCGCGTGGGCCACGTCTATGGCATCCGCTTGACGCCCATTGACACCTCGTTGACCTTGGTCGAGAACTACATGGACTGGAGCGGTGTTCCCGAAAAATGGCGCGATCGCGTCAAGTGGCCAGTGATCCCTGCCGGCACCATGGAAGCGTCACTTGCTCGTCTGGAAGCAGCGATTCTTTCCGCCTAAATTTCTGACCGAACTTCACATGAGTTCACCCGTGATTGCCCTGCTGCAGTCACGGGTTTCCTCGTATCTGCGAGGTAATATGAAATTTCGGTTGTCGAGATAAATGAGGTTGTTGTGAGTCTGCTAACTCGGTTCGAGGATTCCCTCGACCGGATGGTCAATGGGGCCTTCGCCAAGGCCTTCAAGGCAGAGGTGCAGCCTGTTGAAATCGCCTCGGCGCTCCAACGCGAGCTCAATGACCGCGCCGCGATTATCGATCGCAACCGCACCGTCGTACCCAACGTCTTCCATATCGAACTTTCAACTCACGATTACACCCGCCTGGCGGTATTTCGTGATGCCCTGCAAACTGAACTTACGAACCTCGTGAAGAGCTACGCCCAAGAACAGCGCTACACCTTGCTTGGTGGCGTGCAGATCGTGATCTCCCAAGATGATGAACTTGATACCGGAATTTTCCGCGTGCGCAGTGAAGCTCGTGCTGAAGTAGCCGCAGTCACTTCTTCGGATCTTGATAGCGAGGCCGGCGCAGCTGTGATCGCGCATCAGCCTCGTCTTGAAGTTGGTCGCACTGCATATCCACTCGTACGCGCAGTCACTCGCATTGGTCGCGGTGCTGATGTCGATATTCGAATCGACGATCCTGGTGCATCGCGCAACCACGCAGAAATCATCATGGGTGCGCCACTTATTCTTCGTGACCTGAATTCCACGAATGGCACCACTGTCGACGGCCAACGCGTGACTGAACTTGAACTACGCGAAGGTACGGCTATCAAGATCGGTTCCACCACACTCATTTTCAGGAACAGCTAAGCCGTGTCCGAACTCGGACTCACTCTCGCGCGACTTGCATTCTTGGGTTTACTTTGGCTTTTTGTGCTCGCCACCGTGCTCGTGTTGCGTCGCGATCTGATGCAACCAGCTGAAGCCCGCCCAATTGCACTCGGTCGTACTCAACGACCAGCAAAGCCACCACGGGTAAAGAAAACCAAGTCAGCAAAGGTGCGCGGAGCAAAACTTCTCGTCACCGAAGGCGCTTTAGCCGGAACCGTTATTCCGCTTGGCACTGTTGACATCACCATCGGCCGTGCAGCTGATTCGACAGTTGTTGTTGATGACGACTACGCATCGAGTCGACACACACGCGTGTTCAATGTGGATGGTGTGTGGATGGTTGAAGATCTTGGCTCGACCAACGGTACGTGGATTGATCGCACTCGCATTACTTCGCCTACAGCTTTGCCTGCCGGTGTTGCATTGCGTGTGGGTCGCACCACGTTGCAACTACAGAAGTAGGGCGGTGGCTTCATGCAATTACGTTATGCCGCTCGCTCCGATGTTGGACTCGTGCGTCAGGGTAATGAAGACTCTGGTTACGCCGGACCACATTTATTAGTTGTTGCTGATGGCATGGGGGGACACGCTGCCGGCGAACTTGCATCAGCGACTGCTATCGCGATTCTTGCTGAACTTGATGCAAATCCACCAACTGATCCAGTCACCTCACTGACCGAAGCTGTTGACCGAATTGGTGAAACCATCGTTTCGTTGGTGCAAGAGGATGAAGAGGTTCAAGGCATGGGCACCACGGTTACTGGTATCTATTGGACTGGTGATCGACTAGCAATCGTGCATGTTGGAGATTCGCGGGCGTACATGTTGCGCAATGGTGAGCTGTCTCAACTCACGCACGATCACACGTACGTGCA
>WLOE01000140.1 GCA_009699465.1 Actinomycetota bacterium
GGCTAGAGCCAACTGAGTTCCGGTGTACGGATCAAGTTTGGTGAATCGACCATTGCAGTCAGTGGAGATTGCAACACCCAAACCAGATTCTTCATCGATACGAATCATGCCAACATCTTCTGGCTGTGACAGCACTGTGTTACCAAGCACGTATCGGTCGTATTGATCCGTGATCCACGACTTTGACGCAAGGTTCGGTGCACCAATCATGTTCAACACTGTTGCGCGAATATCGTCAGCAGTTGTTGGTCGTGCAAGACGATCAGCAGTTGGAGCATCTGCCTGCAATGCATCTTGCCAAGACGGGCGCGCATATGGGCGCTCATAAATTGGACCTTCATGCGCAACCGTGCGCGGAGGTACATCAACGATGCGCTCACCATGCCAGTCAACAGTGAGATGACCAGAGTCGGTCACTTCACCGATCACAACAGCCTCGACATCCCACTTCTTAATGATCGCCATAAATGCATCAACGTTTGCCGGAGCAACCACTGCGCACATGCGTTCTTGGGATTCACTCATCAAGATTTCTTCTGGACTCAATGTTGCATCGCGTAACAACACGCGATCAAGCCACACGTGCATACCGCCATCGCCATTTGATGCAAGCTCACTCGTGGCACAAGAAATTCCTGCGCCGCCCAAATCTTGAATACCTTCAACAAGACCTGCGTGCAGCACTTCAAGGGTTGCTTCAATGAGCAACTTCTCCATGAACGGATCGCCAACCTGAACACTTGGTCGCTTTGCAGGACCGTCAGCATCAAAGGTTTCTGATGCGAGAACTGAAACACCGCCGATGCCATCGCCACCAGTGCGAGCGCCGTATAGCACAACAAGGTTGCCGACACCCTTTGCGCTTGCAAGGTGGATTTCATCGTGACGCATCGCACCAACGCACAGGGCATTTACCAGTGGGTTTCCGAGGTAGGAGTCGTCGAACACGATCTCACCACCAATATTTGGTAGGCCAAGGCAGTTGCCGTAACCACCGATGCCAGAAACCACACCTGGGAGTACGCGACGAGTGTCTGCTGCATCAGCTGGTCCAAAACGCAATGGGTCCATCACGGCGAGCGGACGGGCACCCATCGAAATAATGTCACGAACAATGCCGCCGATACCTGTTGCTGCGCCTTGATACGGCTCGACATATGAAGGGTGGTTGTGGCTTTCCACCTTGAAGGTGACAGCCCAGCCTTCGCCAATGTCAACCACACCAGCGTTTTCACCGATACCAACCAGCAGTTTGTCAGTTTCTGGCTTCTTGTCGCCGAACTGCTTGAGGTGCACCTTGCTCGACTTGTATGAGCAGTGCTCAGACCACATCACTGAATACATGGCGAGCTCACTGCTCGTTGGGCGACGCCCAAGAATCTCGCGAATGCGTTCGTACTCGTCTGGCTTCAACCCAAGTTCAGCAAATGGCTGTGCTTGATCTGGGGTTTCTTCAGCTTTTGAAACCGTGTCAATGCTCATGAGTTCACCATCGAGGTCAGGACACTGGTGAAGAAACCCAAACCATCAATAGTTGGACCAGTGAGTTCTTCAACTGCGTGTTCAGGGTGTGGCATCAAACCAACAACGTTGCCACGCTTATTGCGAATACCTGCAATATCGCGCAGGCTGCCATTTGGATTCACGTCGAGATAGCGAGCGATGACGCGACCTTCACCTTCGAGTTCATCAAGAACAGCGGTATCGGCAACAAAGCAGCCTTCGCCGTTCTTCAGAGGAACGACAATTTCTTGGCCGGCGTCGTAGCTGCTAGTCCAAGCAGAAGTGTTGTCTTCAATCCGCAATTTCTGATCGCGGCAAATGAAGTGCATGTGTTCATTGCGAGTGAGCGCACCTGGCAACAGGTGTGACTCGCAAAGAATCTGGAACCCGTTGCAAATTCCAAGAACCGGCAAACCACCATTCGCAGCAGCGACAACTTCCGCCATCACCGGGGCGAAGCGAGAGATCGCACCACAGCGCAAGTAGTCGCCATATGAGAAGCCACCAGGAAGGATGACTGCATCAACCTTCTTCAAATCTGCATCGCCGTGCCACAGCGCTACAGCCTCGCCACCGGCAAGTCGAACTGCGCGAGCGGCATCACGATCATCGAGTGAACCTGGAAAGGTCACAACGCCAATGCGCATGGGCTACTGATCCTCTTCAACGATGAGGATGAAGTCTTCGATTACTGGGTTACAGAGCAACTCTCCAGCGATGGCGTGCAACTGCTCACGGCGCTCGTCGGTGATTTCACCTTCGACCTCGATCACAAATTGCTTTCCCTGGCGCACGTCAGTGACGCCCGTGAAGCCCAGGCGGCCAAGGGCCCCTTGAACTGCACGACCTTGTGGGTCGAGAATTTCCGGCTTGAGCATGACGTCAACGACGACGCGGGCCACGGGCACTCCAGTTGCTAGTCGCAATTCGAACCTGAGAGGCAAAGTCTACCGGCTGAAAAGAGTGCGAAAGATCTGCCTCATTCAAGGCAAAAGCTCAAAGGATTCACCCTCAAAGGTCTTCAAGATTGAGAAATGCCTGTGGTCGAAGGTGGCAATTTTTCGGGTTTGGTATCGATGTGCCAAGACCACCAACGAGGCATCTGCAACGCCGATTTTGTGGTCCGAATATTGCTCGATGAGACCGGCACAGTCAATTAAGTCAGGCGCAGCAAGGACCGGCAGTTCAAAATTCCCTGAAGCGATCCCCTGCAGAACTGCACGTTCATCTCTGACCCCAAATCGAGTGGCGATGAGATAGTCAATTTCTGCCACAACATAGGGACTGATGATGAATGCCCCCTCGTTTTGATCAACGAAGGCCGCTGCAACGGTGTTCCTTGGATCGGTTCTGACCGCATACGCGTACAAAACACTTGTGTCCAGGATGATCACATCTCACCGAAACCCTCCATGTGTTCGTGGAGGTTTTCTGACGTCACCCCACCGGTATCTCCAGTGACGATTCCAGCAAAGGATCGACTGCGGCGGATCTCCTTATCCACAGCCTCTCGAATGAGCTCAGCTTCGCTCACCCCGCGCTTGGCAGCTTCGGCCTCTAGGCGAGCCTTCATTTCTTCGGGAAAATAGACCGTGGTGCGCTTCATGCCATACATAGTGACATATGTTTAAGAATGAGTGAAGTGCCTGCCTAGCAGACCAAGCAGAAGACACCATGTCTCGCAGATCGCGACTGGAATGCCAACC
>WLOE01000141.1 GCA_009699465.1 Actinomycetota bacterium
ATCACGCTGGTTGAAAGCAGCAAGCCTGAACATCGAGTTCTTGCTGCGCAGTTGTTGACTGCGCTGATGCCATACACAGGTAACGCTGATCGCATTGGTTTAACTGGCGTGCCTGGTGTGGGTAAATCCACCTTCATTGATCAATTCGGCACAAATCTCACTGCCGAAGGTCACAAGGTTGCAGTGCTAGCCATTGACCCAAGTTCCTCGCGCACGGGTGGCGCAATTCTGGGCGATAAAACACGCATGCAGCGCCTAGCCGTTGATGAAAATGCCTTCATTCGCCCTTCACCTGCAGGGGCTTCCTTGGGGGGCGTTACGCGCAGCACTCGAGAAACGATGTTGTTGTGCGAAGCAGCGGGCTTCGACGTCATCATTGTTGAAACAGTGGGTGTTGGACAAAGTGAAACCACCGTGCACGACATGGTCGATATCTTTGTGGTGTTGATGCTCGCTGGTGCTGGTGATGAATTACAAGGCATTAAAAAAGGTGTGCTTGAACTAGCCGATCTCATTGCGGTCAATAAGGCCGACGGTGACAATGTTAAGAAAGCAAAGTTGGCTGCTTCCGATTACCGCCGTGCTATTCGTTTAATGACACCAGAGTCCAAAAACTGGACTCCGCCAGTGCTGACCTGTTCGGCAGCGGAAAACACTGGCCTGGATGAGCTTTGGGCGGACATCCTCAAACATCGTGAAATCAAAATGATCAGCGGTGAACGTGAAGAGCGTCGCCATGAGCAGCAGATTCGCTGGATGTGGTCGATGATTTCTGACCGACTCCTTGACCAGTTTAAAGAGTCACCAGAGGTACAAGCCAAACTCACGACAACCACTGCAGCAGTGAAACATGGGGAACTCCCAGCTGCCGTTGCTGCAGAAGACTTACTCGAGACCTTCCTCAAGGATTCGTAGAGACCACCACTAGAGTTTGACCACCGTAACCAGGAGGAACCATGAGCACCGAACACGACGTGAAGACTCACCCGATCGCTGGGTACATCGCTGCGATCGTGTTTGGTATTGGCGCCTATTACCTCGTTGGTGCACTCAACGACATGACCACCGCGTATTACGCAGCGCCACTTGTTATTGGTTGGCCAATCGTGTCATTGGTGCTCTTCGGCAAGCTCACTGAAGAAGAAAAGGCTGCAGCTCACCACTAGTTTTCAGTCGCTATTGGCATAGGTGCAACCCCAATTCACGGGCTCGCTTGGCCGCTTCACTTCGTTCATTTGTGCGTAATACTCGCATTGCTCGTTGGAGTTCTTGCTTCACAGTTGATTGTGAGTAGCCGAGAATCACTGCAATTGCTGAGTTCGAGCGACCTTGTTCGACTAACTCCAAAATATGAAGTTGACGCTCATTTAGGTTGAATGAAACCTCATCGGAGTTGAGGGCGAAACTGGATTCAAGACTGTTCTCGGTATACGGATGGGTGGCCCAGACACCCAGCAAATGACCGAGAGCACTCAAAAAAGCGTAGTCCTTGCGGCCTGGTTCGGCACCTTCAGAAAACATGTCGTAGGCGCCAATGGATTTTCCGTTACTGACGATCGGAATTGTGTCGATTCGTAGATCACCGGCAGTTTTTGCAACGTCTTCCCAAATTTTTCTGTCAAGGGCCAAGCTGGGATAGTCGTCGAGTTGCTTGAGAATTGATGTGGTCACAATTTCACCTTCAATGACTGCATCGTTCAAAGGAGTGTTCAGTGTTCGGGGCATCTCCATGTAGCGGGGGACAAGTGGCGCCGTGATGCCAGTTGTGCCCACGATCTTGTACGTGTTTTCCTCGGTTGCGAGAAACATGTTCACGGATTTTGCATTGAAATGTGCAAGCGGTCCGCCCATGAGCGCTTCGCAGACCTCTTGTGGGTCTGGGTAAGTCGAGATGAATCGCATGAACGCGGGTAACGCGATGAGCGATTGATTCGATGTAGTAAACACGCGTTAAGTTCTCCCAGTAAGTAAGCCTGTGGGCAGCCTACTGAGTTCCGCTCCTGGTCGCCAAAATAGCAAGTCGAGTGACCCAACCATGGGCTATTCAGCGTGAATGTGTAGGCGTCGAGCTGCTTCAGCGATCGAGCCAGAAAGACTCGGATACACCGTGAAGGCACTAGCCAATTCATCCACAGTCATGCGCTGCGCAAGCGCAACAGTAAGCACGTGAATAAGTTCGCTTGCATTGATGCCCACGACAACAGCACCTGCGATCAGACGTGACCCACGCCGGCAGAAAATCTTGACGAAGCCATCGTGTTGATCTTGCATTTTGGATCGCGCATTGGTGGCAAATGGAAGCATGATCACATCGCCTCGGAAGGTTCCCTCATCGAGATCTTTTTGAGTCATGCCAACTGTTGCGATTTCGGGTGATGTAAAAATATTGCTTGATACCAAGTTGAGATCAAGGGGATTTACTGCGTCGCCAAGTGCATGCCACATGGCAATGCGCCCTTGCATTGCTGCAACGGATGCCAACATAAAAACACCAGTAACGTCGCCTGCGGCATACACCCCGCGAACACTGGTACGCGACACTCGATCGACATGAATAAAGCCGTTCTTACCCATCTCCACGCCAGCACCTTCAAGCCCAAGGTGTTCGATGTTAGGAATTGAGCCAACAGCCATGAGCACATGGGAGCCGTAAATCTCTCGGCCATCTGCAAGTTTCACCACGACGCCGTCATCGGTACGTCGAGCCGAAATCGCACGCGCTTGAGCGATCACCTCAAGACCGCGGCGGGCGTAGACCTCTTCAAGGACAGCAGCTGCATCAGGATCTTCGCCAGGGAGCACGCGCTCTCGAGAAGAGATAAGCACTACTCGGCTGCCAAGTCCTTGATAGGCGCTAGCGAATTCGGCACCGGTTACGCCAGAACCCACCACGATGAGTCGCTCTGGCAGCACTTCGAGGTCGTAGAGCTGCTCCCAGTTCAAGATTCGTTCGCCATCAGGCATTGCATCAGCAAGTTGGCGCGGACGGGCACCCGTGGCTATGAGCACCGCGTCAGCACGGTAGGTCACCTCGCCGCCATCGGGCGTGCTGACAAGTACCAGATTGGCGCCATTGAGCCGGCCTTTGCCGTGAACGACTCGAACGCCTTCACGCACCAGGCGGGACTGGATGTCTTCACTTTGCGAGGCAGCCAGGGCCTTCACGCGGGTATTCACCACAGTGAGATCAGCGCTCAG
>WLOE01000142.1 GCA_009699465.1 Actinomycetota bacterium
GGCCCTCGTGAAGTTCCTCGGCTGTGGTCGCGGCACTTACTGAACTCAGCCGTAGTCGTTGACCCAGATTCAGGGCTCGTTGGACTCAATGCAACAGTGGCCGATGTGGGATCAGGTGCTGGACTGCCTGGTGTGGTCTGGGCACTTGCTCGACCTGACTTGCGGGTTACTTTGATTGAACCGCTCTTACGCCGAGCCAACTTTCTGACGCAAGCCGTGGAAAATCTGGGTATCGCTGATCGAGTCTCAGTACTGCGTGGACGTGGTGAAGAAGTGAAAGCGGTGTGGGGCACCTTTGATGTAGTGACGGCCCGCGCTGTGGCTCCGCTCGGAAAACTTCTTGGGTGGACTATTCCACTGCTGCGCGAAGGTGGCCGTCTGGTGACCTTGAAGGGTCAGTCAGCCGCTGAAGAGATTGAATCTGCCTCCGCCGAGATCACACACTTCCGTTTGACTGATGTACGTGTGGTGCAGGTGGGTAGTCCCTGGGTAGAGCCAGCGACCACTGTGGTCACAGCACACCTGGGTGCGGCACAATAGGCGCATGCTGTCAGCCGATACCTCGAAGACTGAAGACAAGACCCAGACTTCAGAGCTTGGTTGGCCCGTTTCACGTGAAACATTGCAGGAACCCACGAAGGACCTTGGGTGGCCACAATGACCCGCATCATCACGATCGCTAACCAAAAGGGCGGGGTTGGAAAGACGACAAGCGCCGTCAACATTGCCGCAGCCCTAGCTATGGCAGGCGGACGAGTGGTGGTCATTGATATGGACCCCCAGGGCAATGCTTCAACTGCCTTGGGTGCAGACCATCGTGAGGGAATTCCAGGGATCTATGAGGTGCTCATCGGTGATGCTGCCATCGCCGATGTCATTCAGGATTGCCCAGATATCCCGAATCTGCGCTGCGTGCCGGCCACCATTGATCTTGCTGGCGCAGAAATTGAACTGGTTTCTCAGGTTGCTCGCGAATACCGTCTGGCGCGCGCACTCGAGGCCTACATCGCGGAATGTGATGCCGATAACGAGCCAGTGGATTACTTCCTCTTGGATTGCCCACCCTCCCTTGGCCTATTAACCCTCAATGGTTTGGTGGCAGCGCGTGAAGTGCTTCTCCCAATCCAGTGTGAGTACTACGCCCTGGAAGGCCTTTCCCAGTTGTTGCGAACCATTGAGATGGTGAAGACCCACCTCAATCCTCAACTTGAGGTATCAGCGATTTTGTTGACGATGTACGACGGGCGCACTCGCTTGGCTGCCCAAGTGGCCGAGGAAGTGCGCACCCACTTCGGCAAGCGCGTGCTTGGTACGGTCATCCCTCGCAATGTGCGGGTGAGTGAAGCGCCAAGTTATGCACAGACAGTGCTCACTTACGACCCTTCATCGCCAGGCGCACTGACCTACCGGCAGGCCGCTGAAGAACTCGCAAGCATTTCTCCACAGAGTTATCCACAGCAATAAACCATCAAAACACCACAAAACAGACAGTTTGTACACCGGAGGCAGAGATGAGTGACACCCCAAAGCGGGGCCTGGGCAGAGGCCTCGGTGCTTTGATCCCCACCGCTGCTGCGCCAACTGCACTGTCGGATTCTGTGCCTGCGGCCAACAACAGTGCAACCGCACACCTTGAGCCGCAGGTTGCAAGCGTGCATGGACTTTCCTATGCCGAACTCGACATCAATGCGATCGCGCCAAACCCACGGCAGCCGCGCACCATCTTCGACGAAGAAGCACTTGCTGAGCTCGTGCACTCGATCAAGGAAATCGGATTACTGCAGCCGATTGTGGTGCGTCCTGCAGGCAAGGGCTACGAACTCGTTGCTGGTGAACGAAGGTTGCGTTCAAGCAAGCTCGCAGGCCTCACAGTTATCCCAGCGATCATTCGCGAAACTGATGATGATGCATTGTTGCGCGATGCACTGTTAGAAAACCTGCATCGTTCCAACCTCAATCCGCTTGAAGAAGCCGCTGCGTACCAACAACTTCTTGAAGATTTTGGTTGCACCCAAGAAGAGTTAGCAACACGCATTGGCCGTTCTCGACCACAGGTTTCAAACACCTTGCGCCTTTTGAAACTGCCAAGTGACGTGCAAAAGCGTGTAGCTGCAGGGGTTATTAGCGCGGGTCATGCTCGAGCACTGTTAGGTCTTGACGATCCTGCTGCAATGCAAAAGCTTGCCGATCGCATTGTTAAAGAAGGCTTAAGCGTTCGTAGTGTTGAAGAAATCATCCTGGTTACCAAGGGTGATTCACAGGCGAAAAAGAAGTCACGAACATCAGTCACTGCAAGCTCGGATCTGCTGGAACTTGTTGCTGGGCGCCTGGAAGACGCGCTTGATACCCGCGTGACCATTGCAGGATTGAAGTCAAAGAATTCCCGCGGCAAGATCACTATTGAGGTTGCTGACCTTGATGATTTGCGGCGAATTGCGGATCTCATTGATCCAAATAATGACTGAGATATTGGCCTTACCCGCAAGATTGTGGCAATTGGTGCGGTTGAGATGCAAACACCAAAGTGTGGCTGCCCACCCGATGTGATCTTTTCGAATCCAACGAAACCCGAAACTCGGGAATATCTCTCGCGCGTGCTCACGCAGTAAACGCAAGCAAACGCAGACGAATTGAGTGCGCGATTTCGCGTAAATCAGCGGCCTGACGGGAACACAGCGCGTCGAATCTTCCTGCGGGCTTCTTAACCTAGTTTGAAAATGCGTACCCATTGAGCCCAGATATCAATGCGGGCCCAAAAAAGCTGCCGGGTGCTGGCGAAGTTATGCATATGTGCCATTCGAGGGCAAACGTAGAAGTCAACCGACGAAGATGAGAGGTAAGAACGAATCTCTCCTCGTGGGTCGGCCACCACATCTCGTTCACCCATGGCCACAAGCACTGGTGCTGTAATCGAGGCTGCTTCAGCCGCAAAGTTGCCTGGGCCTAACGCATAACCGATCATGCCGGGACTTGTTGCTGATGCCCACTGCGGCAAGTTGCCATGTCGTGCAGGGCTGTCTTCGATGTCTGCGCGAACAACGTCAGCATCCATATCGTCCCAGTGAAAGGCCCACGCCA
>WLOE01000143.1 GCA_009699465.1 Actinomycetota bacterium
TGCTCTTGCGCGGCTTCCATACTATCCGCAGCCATGACGCTGAGCGCTGCCATGACATACGGCTCCTGTAACTGTTCTGACGGCTCGAAATGCTCACGATAAATCGCAATAGCTTGATGTAACGCCTGCGGTGCGAAATGTGAAGCGAAAGCAAACGGCAATCCAAGGTGCGCTGCTAGCTGTGCACCAAATAATGATGAACCAAGAATGTACAGCGGGATATTTGTACCGCGCCCTGGAGTCGCGTTGACTCCCTCAATCCTGCTCTCATCGGAGAGAAATGCTTGTAACTCCAACACATCTCGCGGGAATGCGTCAGATGCCCGTGGATCTCGCCGAAGGGCACGAAAGGTTGTTTGGTCTGAACCAGGAGCTCGGCCAAGCCCTAGATCTATGCGCCCCGGATGTAGAGCGGCCAACGTACCGAACTGCTCAGCAATCACCAGTGGCGAGTGATTCGGCAACATGATTCCGCCAGAGCCAAGCCGGATTGATTTCGTATTCGCAGCAACGTGAGCTATCAACACAGCTGTTGCCGAAGAGGCAATTGTTGCCATGTTGTGGTGTTCGGCATACCAAATTCTGTTGTAACCGAGTGATTCGGCACTTTTAGCTAGTACGACAGTTGCCTCAAGCGCCTCACCAACACTCTGGCCTTCACCAATAGATGCTAAATCAAGCACGGAGATTGGAACGTTGGCCATAGCGAACACCTCCTGCTTTCACTGAATTACTGAACATTGCGCTACCGGAGTTAGAAGTCAGTGCCGCCATCGATGTTGATGAGTGCACCTGTGAGGTATCCCGCACGAGGTGAAAGTAAGAATGCAATCAAGTCGCCAACTTCATCTGGCTTACCCGGACGGCTCAAAGCAACATGCATGCCCCACTCTTCGACCATCACGCGCTCAAGCGCAGTGTCGTAATCCCAGCCACGAGCCTCAGAGATCTGCTTGCGCATTGCAGCGAGGGCATCCGTTTCGATCGCGCCTGGAGCAATGCAGTTCGCGCGCACGCCGTGTTTGCCATACGCCTTAGCAATGCCCTTGGTGTAAAGCGCGACTGCACCCTTGAGCGATGCGTAAGGAAGCCGTACAAGCTCAGGTGAACGAACAGAAAATGCAGCAGTCGTCACGATCGTGCCCTTGGTTTCAACAAGATGAGGAAGGCAAGCTTCAACAGCACGAGAAAGTCCAAGTAGCTGATCGCGGAAGGCCGCGGTCCAATCATCATCGGATGATTCGATTGACATCTGACCCTTGGTGCCCGTTGTGATTCCAAGACCGTCAAGACGACCAAGGAAATCAACTGCTGCCTGAACGGCCTTTGCTGCATCACCCTGAACAGATACGTCATAGGCAAGACCTTTAGCTTGTGTTGCACCTTCAGAGATAAGCGCAGCCGCCGCAAGATCAGCGCGCTCTTGATCGCGTCCGACCACAACGATGGATGCGCCATCAGCCGCAAGCGCGCGAGCACCAGCCAGGCCCATGCCGGCGGTTCCGCCAAAGATCAGGAATCCCTTATCGCGTACCTGAAGGTCCATCTGTTCCTCGTCTCATCGTGCGGTTCCATTGTTTTGCCATCGCAAACGAACCGAAATATTCATGAACAAGATGAGTCTAGGCTGAAAAACTTACGTGAATGCCCGTATCTGGGGATTCCAATCCAATGCATATCCAGCGGCGTTGGGTCTATATTCCTTGAATGCTTCGAAATAGATCACTGACTATTGGCTTCTGCACTCTGGCCCTACTCGTCGTGACTCAACTCTCACCAGTTCAGGGCGCCCCTACGGCACCAAAGCCTGGCTCCACGTGTTCGAAAGTTGGTCTCACAACGACGGCAGCGAATCAGAAATTTACTTGCGTGAAATCCGGCAAGAAAATGGTGTGGAGCAAGCCAATCGATGTTTCGTCTTCGCCAACCCCAAGTGCTGCCATTGCTCCGGTATTCACGGGTCCAGTGACCGCAACAAACATCCCTGCACTCATCACACCCGCGGTGTTGCCGATTCCCGTACCGGCCGTGAACTCTAATTACGTGTTTTTGAAGACCGATCCAAATGGAAAAGGTGCACGCAGAGATACATGTAAGAAAGACATCACTTGGACCATATTCTCCGGTGCACCTGATCGCATGTACTCGTTGGCTGTGAAGAATTTCCAAACTACGGCAAACGCAACAGGGTTTAGTTTCCGATATGTTGATCCAGGTGCTGTTGGGTTACCTCCGACTTTTAGATTGGCACAAAAAGCCGCCGTTGCCGACATTCAGTTCTACTTTGCTCCCCGGGCGAACTTCGCCCCAGACACCGTCATTACAAGCGGCGCGTCAAATGGGGTAGATGTCAATCCAGGAGCCACCTGGAATGGGAAATTCTTAGAGATTGAACGATCAACAGTCGGGCAAGTTTCTGATTTCGCTTACCCGGCACAAGATTTTGGCCAAGTAGCTGAAGGAAATCGATACCGAGGCGCCCTTGGACAGGTCATGCTGCACGAAATTGGGCATGCAATGGGCCTGAGCCATCCGCTCGGTCAGGGCGATGTCATGTCTCGGGCATACCCACAGCCGAGCAATGGCGATTTTGGACCAGGCGATAAATACGGTCTCTACCAACTCAGCGCTGCGAATCCATGCGGATCCTGATTAAAGATGCAGACTTCCGCCGCCACCGACTGGAATTGATTGCCCAGTAACCATGCGTGCTTGATCTGAACACAGGAAAGCAACGAGCGCAGCCATTTCTGATGGTTCACCGAAGCGGCCAAGTGGGATGCGATTGGTCATATCTTGCGTTGCTTCCGCAACAGTGATGTTGCGTTCTTTCGCAAGCCACACCCAGTAGGAACGATTGCGTTCCGTAAGAATTGATCCAGTCAAGATGTTGTTCACCGTGATGCCGTCTGATGCAAGTCGCGCAGCCATCAGACGGTGCATGCCGGCAACTGGCGGGCGCACCACGTTCGGAAGCAAATGTGGCAAGTGAGTACTTGGTTCGCGGGCGACACCGGAACCGATGTTGCAAATACGACCCCAGCCTTGATCTTTCATGTCCGGAA
>WLOE01000144.1 GCA_009699465.1 Actinomycetota bacterium
ACCAAACCAGCTCCGACGAGTTCGGATCCCAGGAACCAACCAAGGGATTCGGATTTCCAACCGACTTTGACCTTGCCCCACTCGGGCAACTGCAAGAACGAAACCGATGAGCGAGATTCAATCCATGAGCGATGTTGATCAGCAGTGATTGCACGAACAGTGAGCTTCACGGCAGTTTCACATCAATCACTACGGGCGCGTGATCGGATGCGCCCTTACCTTTGCGCTCTTCGCGATCGACGTAACAGTCAGTGACAGCACCAACAAAGGCTGGGTTGCCATACACCAGGTCAATACGCATGCCCCAGCCGCGACCAAAGGCTGCTTGACGGTAATCCCAGAACGTATATGGCTCACCTTTGAGAGCGCGTGGCATCACTTCAGAAAGACCAACACCTTCAAGTGCCGTAACTGCTTGGCGCTCGGCAGGAGTGACGTGCGTGCTGCCATCAAATTTGGCGATATCCCAGACGTCTGCATCAGTTGGTGCAACGTTGTAGTCGCCGATGATTGTGTAAGGAACAGTTGGATTGGCTGCAAGTTCTGCTTCGGCTGTTGCGCGAAGGGCTGCGAACCAATCAAGTTTGTACGAGTAATGATCGTGATCAACCTCGCGACCATTGGGTACGTAAATGCTCCAGACCCGAACGCCGCCACAGGTTGCACCAATTGCTCGCGGCTCGTCAGCGTCTTCGAATTGAGGTTGCCCATTCAGGCCACGGGTGACATCTGTGATGCCGACCTTGGAAAGTAGGGCTACGCCATTCCAGCGGCCGGTGCCTAAAGCTTCAACCTCGTAGCCCAGGGCTTGCACCGCCATATAGGGGAACGCGTCTGTTGTGCACTTGAGTTCTTGTAGCGCCAACACATCTGGTTGATTGAGTTCGAGCCAAGCCAACAATCGTTCGAGGCGTGCGCCGACAGAGTTGACGTTCCAAGTAGCGATGCGCACGGGCTAAGACTACGGGCCAACCGCCATTCCGAGTTCTTCACAGGCCGCACGCATCTGCTTGTCGAGGGTGAGCACCAGATCGGCGCTCACTGTGAATGCGGTGGCCACATGAATGGCATCGAGCGCAGTGAGATACCGATAGGGGACATCAGCGGCGTTTTGAAAAACTGGCTCTTTCAGGTCGACGAGGGTGACTTGACCAAGGGCAGACTCAACTTGCAGGGGTTGTCTCATGCCTGCGACGCGTCGCATTGTTCGTTCAACTTCAACTTGAGTGATTTGCGAACTCAAGAGTTCGGCATTTTCAAGTAATAATTGTTCGAGGCGAGATTCAATGTCTGCACTATCTGGTTCGTTCAGCACGCGTTTCAACAAAATATTGGCATCGCAGTAGACCCTCATAAGTCTCGCCACCTTCTACCTTCAGCAATAAGGGATTCGCTGGTGACACCTGGCGGCAATTGAAGTTTTGGAGCAGCCATAGCTTCCGGAGAGGCTTTCTTGCCGGGCGTGAGCATGTGTCGAATCTCAGGAGGGAAGGCCCGCAATTTGTAATTGCGGATGTAATCGGCAATCGCTTCTCGAATCAGGTCTTGCTGAGAGCGACCGGTTTCCTCGGCGAGGTCCCGAAGTTCTCCAGCGAGTTCGTCATTCATGCGCACATTCACGGCCATAGTGAAACGGTACCGATTTCGGTACCATATGGGCAAGGTCGTCGTCATTTCCTCACGATGGCTGAAGGAGAACCCCTAAGCCAGCCAGATTTGAGATCTGTGGATGGAATCCCTATATATAGGGGTCTGTGGAAAACCAGCCTGCGTGAATTCGCGCTTTTGGCACTTCCCCCAAAGTCGGCTAGCCTTTCGAGGTCCTGTTCACCGGGGAAGCGTCTTTTCCTCAACTAACAGGCACGCAAGAACCCTCCTGCCGGGGAACGTCCCCGGCCGATTGAGTCCAAAGGAGGTGGGTTTCTTATGCGTCATTACGAGGTCATGGTCATTCTCGATCCAGATCTAGAAGAAAAGACTGTTGCTCCCAGCCTGGAAACGTTCCTGAACGTTGTTCGCGCTGACGGTGGCGAAGTCACCAAGGTTGATATTTGGGGCCGTCGTCGCATGGCTTATGAAATCAACAAGAAGGCAGACGGCATTTACGCCGTATTGGAGATGACCGCTACTCCTGCTGCTGTTGCAGAACTCGATCGTCAGCTTTCGCTGAACGAAGCAGTGATGCGCACCAAGGTTCTGCGCCCAGAGATCGTTAAGTAATGGCCGCCGGGGATATCGCAGTAACGGTTATTGGTAACTTGACCAATGATCCTGAATTGCGATTCACGCCAAGTGGTGCAGCAGTGGCTTCGTTCACTGTTGCTTCGTCTTCGCGTGTCCTCGATCGCACCACCAACGAATGGAAAGACGGCGAGACCGTCTTCATGCGTTGCAGTGTGTGGCGTCAATACGCAGAGAACGTTGCCGAGTCTCTTACTAAGGGAACGCGCGTCATCGTTTCTGGTCGTTTGAAGCAGCGTTCATATGAAACGCGTGAAGGCGAAAAGCGTCAGGTGATGGAAGTTGAGGTTGACGATGTCGGCCCAGCACTTCGCTACGCAACCGCCAAGGTCAATCGCGTTCAGCGTCAAGGTGGATTCGACGGTGGCAGTAATGCCGGCGCCGGTGCACCAGCAGACGATCCATGGGCAAGCGGCCCATCAGGTGGCGCAACGTTTGACGAGCCACCTTTCTAATCCAGCATTAACTGACTTCACAGGAGTAAGTAGACATGGCACCACGCGAGAATGATCGTGATAACAAGAAGCGCGCAGCAATGCGCGGCAAGGATGACAAGCTTCCAAAGCGCAAGGACTGCATGTTCTGCCGCGGCGAAGTAAAGGTCATCGACTACAAGGACACGAACTTGCTTCGTAAGTTCATCTCAGATCGCGGGAAGATCCGCGCTCGTCGCGTTACTGGTACCTGCACGCAGCACCAGCGCGACATTGCAAACGCAGTGAAGAATGCCCGCGAAGTGGCACTTCTTCCTTACACCTCAACAGCACGCTAAGGAACCCATCATGAAGCTGATTTTGACTCAAGAAGTTTCAGGCC
>WLOE01000145.1 GCA_009699465.1 Actinomycetota bacterium
CGAGAAGACACCTAAAAATCTGGTCGCTACTCTTGCCCTGTGACAAACGTGATCCTGACCCAACGCGCCCATGCCCGACGCAGCTCAATTGCCTTAGCAGTTATCGCCCTTGTGGCCCTGCCTGCTCTGACCGGCTGCTGGAGCGGCAAAGAGGCCACCACCAATATGCAAGCCGGCATGGCAACCGGCAATGGCATTGAAGCCGAGATCGGCACTATGGAGGTCGTTGACGTCACTTTGGTGAAGGGTGACGGCGTTGGCCCGGCCCAACTTATCGGCACGATTGTCAACAATGGCCAGACCGCTGACTTTGTCGAGAGCGTTGAGCTGGATGGCAAGCCGGTGACATTTCGCCCAGCCCTTACCTCGATTCTGGGTGGCCAGGCCATCTCTTTTGGTTACCAAACTGCAGGCGTGAAAGCTCCGGTTCGTGGAGCTAAGCCTGAAGTCAGTACCTATGTTCCAGTGACGTTCAATTTTCGCAATGCGGGACAACTCAAGATTTCAGTGATGACCGTGCCAGCCACCGGCTTCTATGCAGGAATCACGTCCACGGTGACCTTGAACGATGTGCTCCCTGCAGCTTCTGCCGGTGCAAGCGCTGCGACGCCAGCTGAGTAACTCTTAGGCCTGGTAGCGGTAACCCAGTCCGCGCACGGTCAGCAAATGCACAGGATTAGCCGGATCAGCTTCCACCTTTGCGCGCAATCGCTTGATATGTACATCAAGAGTTTTGGTATCGCCCACATAGTCGGCGCCCCAGATGCGATCGATCAACTGATTCCGTGTCATAACGCGACCAGCATTACGAACTAAAAACTCTAAGAGATCAAATTCTTTCAGCGGCATCGGGACTTGTTCGCCGCGAACTGAAACCACATGCCGATCAAGATCAATACGGACTGGCCCCTCTTCAATTGTCGCGGGAAGAAGCTCGTCTACTTCGCCATGACGACGCAATACTGCTTTGACTCGCGCCAACAATTCTCTCGACGAGAACGGCTTGGTCACGTAGTCATCAGCACCGAGTTCAAGTCCAACAACTTTGTCGATCTCGCCATCTTTGGCTGACAAGATAATGATCGGAACCGATGACTTCGTGCGAATGTGCTTACACACTTCGGTACCAGAAAGCCCGGGCAGCATGAGGTCGAGTAGTAATAAGTCAGCGCCATTGCGATCAAAGAGTTCAACCGCTTTGTTGCCATCCGCAGCTACTTCAACTTCATAGCCTTCACGCTTCAGCATGAAAGCAAGCGCTTCTGAGAAGGACTCCTCATCCTCAACGATTAACACCTTCGTCATGACTGAGCTTCTCCATTCGAGTCGAGCATTTGAGCAAGCCCTTCTTCAAGTTCTGCCTGTACAACCTCATCCGGAACGTACGCAGGCAGGCGAAGCGTGAATGATGAACCCACACCAGCTTCAGACCACACCGTGCATTCACCACCGTGGTTTTGGCATACGTGTTTCACGATTGAAAGACCCAAACCTGTGCCGCCAGTGACGCGCGAACGAGCTGGATCAACGCGATAAAAGCGTTCGAATATCCGATCAAGATCGTTCGTAGGGATACCAACGCCTTGATCTTTCACGGTTATTTCAACAATGGCATCAACAGCACGCGAATACACAGCGATGCTGGTTCCATCAGATGAATAAGCGATGGCATTTACCAAAAGATTGCGTAGGGCCGTTTGAATTTGACTGAAGTCTGCGTAAACAAAATTCTCAGGGTCGCACGCAACAACGATGTCAATTTCACGCTTGTCTGCAACTGTTCGCACATCTTCAATAGCACGATGAACGACATCGTCAATATTTACGACTTGTGCATGTAATAGTGGGTCATCACTCTGAAGACGTGACAGATCAATAATGTCTTGAATCAAATGACCTAATCGACTTGCCTCAACCTGCATGCGTTCAGCGAAGTGTCTGACTTGGTCTGCATCATCGCTGGCTGACTGAACTGCTTCGGCGAGCACCGAAAGTGCACCGACCGGAGTTTTTAACTCATGACTCACGTTTGCCACAAAGTCACGACGCACCGCATCGACTCTTCGGTCTTCAGCAAGGTCGTCTATGAGGATGAGGATGCGACCTGGGGCAAGATCCGCAACTCGGACCTGTAGCTCTAATAATTCGCGACCCAGCGGTGGGCGGCGCACTCGCATCTCTTGCTCGCGCGTTTCTCCGTCTAGCACCACTCGCTCGATCATCGCCACAATCTCTTTGATCGCGACCGAATTTCTTGTGATCAACCCCAAGGCGTACGCGCGAGCGCTCGCTTGAATGACAAACCCGTCTGGATCAACCACGATAGAAGCTGACGGGAGCACAGCGAGAATGCGTCCGACCTCTTCAGGGACGTCTCGATTTTCCACTAATCGCCAATCACTCGCGTTATTGGAATCGTATGCGCTAGCCACGATTGAAGAATATGGAGTTCACGTCCTAGTCGTGAAATTTCCAGGCCCAAAGTCACCAACCCTTCACCAACCATTCACCAAAAGAACATGACGTTCATCTCAACGTGAGGCGCAGTTCAGAGTTTCGTCATCCTTTAGAGCAAATATGGACGAATGGTTGCGTATGCTCCACGCCGAGGGAGGTCACGCATTCACATGGCTTATGCGAGTGATTTAGCGGCTGTCAACGCCGAATTGGTCGAAGTGGCTAATTTGGTGGGTTCAGCCATGTTCACCGCTACCCAGTCATTGCTGAATGCCGATAATGACCTCGCCCAAGAGGTTATTGCCCAAGATGAGCGCATTGACATTCTCACCGCTGATATTGAAGAGCGCTGCTTCGACTTGATCTCTGCTCAGCAGCCCACTGAGCGGGAACTTCGCATTCTTATTGGGTCACTTCGTATTGCCGCCTCTCTTGAGCGTATGGGCGATTTAGCTGCCCACGTGGCAAAGCAGGCTCGAATGCGCTACCCGAATCCAGTCATCCCTGACCCGATTCGTGGCACTTTTGCCGAGATGGGCGCCTTGGCGCAAGCCATCGTGACGAAGACTGGCCGAGTGCTGGAAAC
>WLOE01000015.1 GCA_009699465.1 Actinomycetota bacterium
GAACTACGTCATCCACATCAGGCGCAGCCCGGAGACGAATACCTTATTCCGGAGGAGTGAATCAGCCGGTACGCGATACGACGTAATCGCATAAAGATTCAAGAGCTGCTCTCGCCGGCACATCTGGAAGTTCAATTAATGATGCACGCGCATTATCAGCCCATTTATGCGCCTGTGCGCGGGCTTCGCTTATCGCCTTGTGGTTGCGCAAGAGGGCAAGCGCTTCAGCGTGTTCAGCATCATCGGGTAAAGGCCGCGCGAGCAAACTCTTAAGACGCACATCAGCCGGATCTGAGCTGGACATTGCAATAAGGCCTGCCAATGTTGGAATTCCTTCACGCAAGTCTGTGCCAGGAGTTTTACCTGACTGCTCTGACTCCGAGGTGATGTCAACAAGATCATCAGCTAATTGGAAAGCCACTCCAATGCACTCACCAAACTTTGTCAGCACTTCGGTGGTGGCTGTATCTGTGCCCGAGAGCATGGCTCCAAATCGACCTGCTGTTGCGATCAACGAGCCAGTTTTATCTGCTAGTACTTCAATATGGTGCGCAACCGGATCAGCGCCATCAACTGGTCCGACTGTTTCGCGGATCTGACCTATACATAGCCGCTCGAAGGTACGAGCCTGAATTCGCACTGCCTCCGGACCAAGATCCGCCAATATGTCTGAAGCTCGAGCAAACAGGAAGTCGCCAGTTAAGATTGCGATCGAGTTATCCCATCGAGCATTCGCTGATGCAGCCCCTCGGCGCATCATCGCTTCATCCATCACATCATCGTGATACAGGGTTGCAAGGTGCGTGAGCTCAACTACAACGGCTGCTTCAATCACCTCGGTGCGCTCAGGGTTACCAAATTGCGCAGCCAACAGCGTCAACAATGGACGAAAGCGCTTCCCACCAGCATCTACTAGATGTGCAGATGTTTCAGTCACGAATGGGTAGTCGCTTTTAATCGCCTCGTGTAAGGCAATCTCAACCCGATCCATCGCAGCGGTCATCGAGGCCTCAAGGGCAGGATCACTCGAAAGCGAACCTAGGGGTTGAGGGCTCATGTCTGCATGCTACCTAGCGGATGAATACGCCGGCGTTGGCGATGAGATCAAGGAGTGGCTGCGGAACCACACCCAGCAATACCGTGACTGTTGCTGCAGCAGCAAGGGCAATCGTAGTGAAGATCGATGGGATAGCAACAATCGCGGTTTCTTCATTCGGCTCGGTGAAGAACATCAACACCACTACACGCATATAGAAGAATGCTGCTATCAGTGACGCGACGACCGCTGCAATAACCAACCATTTGTCACCCGACGCGTATGCGGCGCTGAACACTGCGAATTTCCCGATGAAACCACTGGTCAGCGGAATACCAGTGAGTGCCAACATGAAGATCGTGAATAAGGTCGCGATGACTGGCGACTGACGCCCCAGTCCGGCCCACTTCGACAGATGCGTTGCTTCGCCATTTTCATCGCGCACCATCGAAATGATTGCGAACACACCAATGGTGGTGAAGGCATAGGCGATTAAATAAAAGATCGCCCCTTCAAGGCCCTTCGCGCTCACGGCAACAACACCAAGCAGAATAAAACCAGCCTGTGCGATTGATGAGTAGGCAATCATTCGCTTGATGTCGGATTGCGTTAGCGCAAGAATCGCACCGACGAACATCGTCAGGATTGAAATGACCCAGAGCATTGGCGTCCAGTCCCAGCGCATGCCACCAAGAGCTACGTAGAGCAATCGAAGAAGGGCGCCAAAGGCCGCAATCTTCACCGCTGCGGCCATGAATCCAGTAACTGGCGTAGGTGCACCCTGATAAACGTCAGGTACCCACTGGTGGAATGGTGCCGCACCAATCTTGAAGAGCACGCCAGCGACTACTAGGCCAATGGCAATTAAGATGAGCGCTGTTTCACCCGTCTTTGATCCAAGCGATGCTGCGATTTCACCAAATGAAATCGAACCACTAAAGCCGTATAGCAGCGCTGCTCCATAGAGGAAGAAAGCAGATGCGAATGCGCCGAGCACGAAGTACTTGAGGGCGGCTTCCTGTGAAAGTAAACGACGGCGTCGCGCCATGCCAGCCAGCAAGTAAAGCGGCAGCGACATCACTTCCAGGGCTACGAACATCATTAAGAGATCGTTGGCGATCGGGAACAACATCATGCCGCCTACGGCGAACAGGAAGAAGGCCCATATTTCTGTTTGGAAGTATCCGCGCGCAGTGAACTGGCGCTCATCCTCTGATCCCGGAAGAGAGGACGCACGCGCAGCGAAAGCATCGCCATTTGGATCAAGCCCGCGTTCTGCCATAAGAAGCGCACCCAAAATTGCAATAACAACGACGGCACCTTGCAGGATTAACCCAGGGCCATCAATTGCAAGCGCACCCTGACCTGCAGTTTCGCGCACACCATTGAGATTGATCACCGCAACAAGAGCTGCGATCAGCGTCACGAAGACCAAGGTCAATTGAACTGGTCGGCGAACACCACGAGGAAGGAAAGCCTCGAAGAGCACTGACACCACACCTGCGCCAAGCACGATGAGTACTGGAGCCAAGAGCCGGTAATCAAGAGTCGGCATTTCCCATGGTGTTACATCCACTGCGTGGACCACGGTTGCTACGGCGTTCACTGCTGGGCTCCTTGCGACGTGGTGCTGATAAGGCCAACGGTTGGTGCAGGGTCGGTAGCGCCAACCATGACCATCACAGTGTTCACGGCGGGGTTAATCACATTGAGCACTGGCGCTGGATAGAGGCCCAAGAAGATCGTCAGCGCTGCGATTGGGACCAATGCTGAAATCTCTCGTCCTGTGAGATCTTTGATGTGTTCAAGCCCGCTGCCAACAGCTCCCGTCATTGACTTTTGGTAGACGCGAAGGACGTAGGCCGCGGTAATCACTATGCCAAGCGTGGCGATGCCACCAACCCACATGTAACGCTGGAAAGTTCCCAGCAACACCATGAACTCTCCGACAAACGAGACTAGGCCAGGCAACGCTAGAGACGACAGTGCTGCGAAGAGGAAGAAGCCAGCCAATACTGGTGCAGGCTTATTTACCCCGGAGTAATCCGAAAGCAGGCTTGAACCGTTACGACGTTGCATCAAGTATCCGGCTGTCAAGAACAGCGCAGCCGTAGAAAGGCCGTGCGCGATCATGTAGACAGTTGCGCCGCTAATTCCGATCGTGGTGAAGACAAAGATGCCCAAAATAATGAATCCGAAGTGCGACATCGATGAATACGCAAACAAACGCTTGAGATCGTTTTGCCCAAGCGCAACGAATGCTCCATAAAAGACGCCGATCACTGCGAGTGCGATGATCACCGGCGCGTAGAAATCACTGGCAGCCGGGAAGATTGGCAGGCAATAGCGAATCATGCCAAATGTGCCAACCTTGTCGAGTACGCCAATCAGGAGCACGGCAGTTCCCGGCTTTGATGCAGCGGCTGCATCTGGCAACCAGGTATGGAATGGCCACATAGGCGCCTTAATCGCAAACGCAAGGAAGAAGCCGAGGAACAAAATCTTCTGTGTGTTTGCATCGATACCTGCGCCTAACAGGATCTGCGTGAAATTGAATGTTCCGGTTACGACGTACAGGCCGATCATGGCTGCCAGCATGAACAGGCCACCGACCAGGCTGTAAATCAAGAACTTCATCGCTGCATATGAACGCTGTGCACCACCGTAGCGACCGATCATGAAATACACCGGAATCAACATCGCTTCGAAGAAGACGTAGAACAGGAAAACATCGGTAGCAGCAAAGACACCGATCATCATCGTTTCGAGCAACAAGATCAGCGCAAAGTAACCTTTAACACTGCCGACGCTATCCGACTGTGGCTGCTCGACATCGTTCCAGCCTGCAAGGATCGTGATCGGTACGAGTACTGCTGAAAGTGCAATGAGGACAAGCGCAATTCCATCTACGCCTAGTGAGTAGGTGACGCCGAAAGCCGGAATCCAGTCATAACTTTCTTGGAACTGGAAAACAAATTCACTTTGGCCATCAAACTGCAATGCCATGACTACAACTAGGCCAAGTACGACTAGTGAAATCGCGAAAGCAAGCTGCTTGGCAAGCAGCGGCATTGACTTAGGCAGCAGTGCAACAACCACACTGCCGATGAGTGGGACCAGACCAAGAACAGTCAGCCAGGGGAACGAATTCACGAGAGCCTCACCAATACGAGTGCCAGGACAACCAAGACAGCGCCACCGACCATGGATAGTGCGTACGAGCGGATGAAGCCAGACTGGTACGGACGCAGACGAGCCGACAAGCCGCCAAAGAATGCAGCACTGCCATTCACAAATCCGTCAATCCAAGAACCGTCGAACCACACTAAGAACCGAGACAACCAGAACGATGGCTGCACAACAAGAGTGTTGTTCACTGCATCGCCATAGAGATCTTGACGAGCAGCACGTGTCAACCAGTTACCCCGTGGAGCAACGAGCGGGACTTCACGTCGGGCGTATTGAATCCACCCATATGCAGCACCAGCGAGAACCAAAATAAGTGTGATCGTGATCAGCGCCCACTCAGGAATTGCGATGTGTTTTTCCTCAAAGCCAGTGACTGGCTCTAACCAAGTCTCAATGTTTCCCCAGAAGAGCAGTGCAATACCCATGAAGGTAGAACCGATTGCCAAAATAATCAGAGGGATTGTCATCACCTTTGGTGATTCGTGTGGATGCACGCCATCTTCCCAACGAGCTTTGCCGAAGAATGTCATCGCAGCCATTCGGGTCATGTAGAAGCCGGTGATCGCGGCAGCGATGATCGTCAAGATGCCAACGAGTGTGTTGCTCTCAAATGCGGCATGAATGATCGAATCCTTGGACCAAAAACCAGAGAACGGTGGAATACCCATGATTGACAGGGTGCCAATGATGAAGGTCGCATACGTGACCATCATCGCGGTGCGCAAGGCACCATAACGGCGCATATTCACGTTGTCGTTCATGCCGTGCATAACCGAACCCGCACCGAGGAACAGACCGGCTTTGAAAACACCGTGAGTCAGGAGGTGGAAGATGGCAAAGACGTAGCCAACTGGGCCAAGGCCTGCTGCCAGAACCATGTATCCAATCTGGCTCATTGTGGAGCCAGCAAGAGATTTCTTAATATCGTCTTTCGCGGAACCAATAATCGCGCCCATAAACATCGTGATTACACCGACCACAACAACTGCCGTTGCCGCCCAAGCTGCAGCATCAAAGATCGCATTGCTTCGTGTGATCAGGTACACGCCCGCAGTAACCATGGTGGCCGCGTGGATGAGCGCCGACACTGGTGTTGGACCTTCCATTGCGTCGAGTAACCAAGCTTGCAGTGGGAACTGAGCAGACTTGCCTGCAGCAGCAAGGAGTAGCAGCAAACCAATAGCAGTAAGCGTGCCTTCACTTGCTTGGCTCGTTGATCCAAAGACTTCGTCGAAACCAACGGATCCAAAGGTCACGAACATGACCATGATCGCCAAACTCAGACCGACATCGCCTACGCGGTTGATAATGAATGCCTTCTTGCCAGCAGCAGCTGCAGTCGGTTTGATCTGCCAAAAGCTAATCAGTAAGAAGGAAGCAAGGCCCACGCCTTCCCAGCCGACGTACAGCAAGAGGTAGTTGTTGGCCAAGACCAATAACAACATCGCTGCGACGAAGAGGTTCAGGTAACCGAAAAATTTGCGCTTATCTGGGTCGTGGCTCATGTAGCCAAGGGAGTAGATGTGAATCAGGGTGCCCACAACGGTGATCAGGAGAACAAACACCATTGACAATTGGTCAAGCTGGAAGGCCATATCAACCTTGAGGTTTCCAGCGAACATCCAGCTGAATTCATTTTGGCTGAACGTTCGTTGCTCTGCACTGTTGCCCATCATTGCGATCAACATCCAGATCGCGATGATTGCGTCGACAAAGACGGTGAAGACACCCAGGTAAGGGCCCCACTTATTAGTCTTTCGCCCGCTGAACAGCAGGATTGCAGCTCCGGCTAGCGGCAGCGCAATCAAGAGCCACAGCAGCGAGAACACGCCGGTTGCCGGCATTACCTCTTGCACGATGCGTCCTTGTCCTAGTACTTCAACAGGTTGGGTTCGTCAATGGAAGCTGATCGACGTGATCGGAAGATCTGCACGATGATTGCCAAGCCGACCACTACTTCTGCAGCGGCAACAACCATCACGAAGAAGGCCACGACCTGGCCGTCCAAATTTCCATTCATTCGGGCAAACGCGACGAATGCCAGGTTCGCTGCGTTCAACATGAGTTCCACACTCATAAACACGACGATGGCGTTTCGGCGCACCAGAACACCAAGAGCTCCGATACCGAATAGCAGGGCAGAAAGAATCACGTAATTGGATGGATTCATAGCGAATCAGCCTCCTCGATTGCGCGACCGTCATTGATGTCAACAGGCGCAATCTCTCCACGGGCACGAAGCGCGCCTGGGATGCTCGCATCAGTGGGGGTTCCGTCTGGAAGCAGTGCTGGAGTATCGACAGCGTTGTGACGAGCGTAGATACCTGGGTTTGGACGATTGCCTGGATGCTCTTCGCTCTTGAAGCGAGCAACTGACAGCTGGGCCTGCGTCGGCTTTGGTTGCCAATGTTCGCGATGCGCGAGCACCATGGCACCCATAGCCGCGGTGATGAGCAACGCAGAGGTTACTTCGAAAACGATGAGGTAATCGGTGAAGATTAGGTGAGCAATGCCTTGCACGTTGCCACCGTCAATTCGGTTTGCCTCTCCAAGACCGACGGCAGGCAAACCGGCCAGTGAACTGCCAAGGCCCCACACCATTATTACGATGAGTAGCAGACCAAGAACCATTGCAAGGAACCGCTGGCCCTTAATTGTTTCAATCAAAGAATCAGATGAGTCAACACCGACAACCATGATCACGAACAAGAACAGCATCATGACCGCACCGGTATAAACAATCACCTGCACCATTCCAAGGAATGGTGCGTTATTTGCGATGTAGAGCACAGCAAGGTTGATCATGGTCAAAGCCATCCACAATGCGCTATGCACTGCCTTACGCGAAGTAATGAGGCCAACCGCACCGAGGACCGAAAGAACCGCACACACCCAAAACACAATGGCTTCGCCCGTGTTCACTGTATTCACGAGTGAGCCTCCCGTTCGATCAAGTCTGGACCCTTCACGCGGTTTGCGTAGTAGTCCTGCTCTGTTGCACCTTCAGCCATAGCGTGTGGCGCAGGAATCATGCCAGCAAGCAGTGGCCCAAGCAGATCTTGCTTTTCGTAAATCAGATCTGCACGGTTGTTGTCTGCCAACTCGAATTCATTGGTCATCGTCAGTGCACGCGTTGGGCAAGCCTCAATACACAAGCCACAGAAGATGCAGCGCGCATAGTTGATTTGATACACGCGGCCGTAGCGCTCACCTGGTGAGAATCGTTCTTCCTCGGTGTTTGATGCGCCTTCGACGTAGATTGCGTCAGCAGGGCAAGCCCAGGCACATAATTCACAGCCAACGCACTTTTCCAATCCATCAGCCCAACGATTGAGTTGGTGACGGCCATGGAACCGTGGCTGGGTTGGGTACTTGTAGGCATCTTCTGGGTATTGCTCAGTCACAACCTTCTTGAACATGGTCGCGAAGGTGACCCAGAATCCCCGGATTGCTTGGGGCAGCTCAGCCATCGATGGCCTCCTGCGTAGTAACGGATGATGTTGCGCGGCGCGTTGGCAATGTCACGTGCTGTCCGGGCATTGGCGGAACGGGATAACCGCCGGCCATTGCATCGAACGGACGAGCCATTGCCTTTGCTTCAGCTTCTTCTTGTTCCGCGGCCTTGCGATCTGATCGTGACTGCAGCAACCATGAACCAAGGATTAAGACCACGATGATGGCGCCGCCAATCAACAGGATCTGCGTGTTGGTCATAGTGACGTCATTACGCAATACGCGCGCTGTCGCCACAATCAAAATCCATGCAATCGATACTGGAATCAAAACTTTCCAGCCGAACTTCATGAATTGGTCGTAACGCAAACGAGGAAGTGTGCCGCGCAGCCAAATGAACACGAAGATGAAGATCTGAACCTTGACCAACCACCACAAGATTGGCCAGTAACCGGTGTTGGAGGCTTCCCACAGTGAGATGGGCCATGGAGCACGCCATCCGCCAAGGAACAACGTCGTTGCCAATGCGGAAACGGTGACCATGTTGATGTACTCGGCCAAGAAGAAAAGTGCGAACTTCATGGAGGAGTACTCCGTGTGGAAACCTCCGACGAGTTCGCCTTCAGCTTCTGGAAGGTCAAACGGTGCGCGGTTAGTTTCACCAACCATTGCGGTGACGTAGATCAGGAATGAAGGCAGCAGTATCACTGCGAACCAGATCGGCTCTTGGGATGCCACGATCTCCGAAGTCGACATTGAACCTGCATAAAGGAATACCGCCACGAATGACAGGCCCATTGCGATTTCATAAGAGATCATTTGTGCACTTGAACGCAGTCCACCAAGCAATGGATAAATCGAACCTGAAGCCCAGCCTGCGAGCACGATGCCGTAAATACCGATGGAAGCAATTGCAAGCACGTACAGCACGGAAACGGGGAAGTCTGTTAGTTGCAGTGGCGTTTGAACGCCAAACATGTTTACTAGCGGTCCAAATGGAATCACTGCGAAAGCAACGAATGCCATCGTCGCGGAGATAATTGGAGCAATCCAATACACCGCAAGGTGCACACCCTTAGGAACGATTTCTTCCTTGAGTGCCAGCTTCACACCGTCCATTAATGACTGCAGTAAACCAAACGGGCCGACACGGTTTGGCCCGATGCGGTGCTGCATTCGTGACACCACGCGGCGTTCCCACCAAATGGTAAAAAGCGTGAGAAGAACGAGAAGAACAAAAATGCCGAGTACTTTGACGATGACGATCCACCATGGATCTACGCCAAACCATCCCCACTGACCATCGGTCATGCGACACCTCCTGCAGTTACGGCAACCGACGATCCGATACGAGCACCAAGATCACGGTAAATTGAGCAGTCGGTCGAGTTCATCGGAACGAACACAACATTGTCGATGACATCTCCAACTACGAGCGGCAACACAACTGAGCCTGATGGACCCGCAACGCTCACCGTCGCGGGTGAACCAAGTTGTGCGGCTGATGTTGCAGACATCAACGCGGCGACAGGGCGTGCTGTTGCCGCTAAGAATGGTTCGCCTTCTTGCATCACACCTGCGTCAAGCAATTCGCGCCATGAAGCCAAACGGAAACCGTCAACAGTCATTGCGGTGTTTGGCAGCGAAGGAGCAGCCTCTCGAGCGCCACTCCATTGGCCAAGGCCGGCAAGCTCGCGACGAATTCCCGCGATGTCCCAAGCACCAGCCTGCTTACCGATTGCGTTGACAATCATTCCAAGAACAGTTGCATCGGTCATCGCGAGTGCATCCTTGAAGACCTGGCCAAATGGTCGCGAACGACCTTCCCAGTCAACGAAAGTTCCAGCCTTCTCAGTGACCAAGGCAACTGGAAGCACAACATCTGCTTCTTGAGTGAATTCTGAGTGGTGATGATCGAGTGACACTATGAAGCCAGCACCCCGAATCGCAGCGGCGGTGGCAGCCGGATCAGGCAGATCCACTGCGTCAACGCCACTGACAACGAGAGCGCCAAGAGATGCGCGGCTTACAGCCTGAAGAATGTCGTCACCTGATAGTCCCTCTGCACTTGGCAGGACATCCACGTCAACACCCCAAGCAGCAGCAACCTCTACCCGAGCCGAAGCGTCAGTTAATGGTCGCCCACCTGGAAGTAAGCCAGCAAGTGCGCCTGCATCAAGTGCTCCACGCTCACCTGCGCGTCGCGGAACCCAAGCAAGTGCAGCTCCTGTTTCATGTGCAAGTTTCGCAACAGCTGATGCAGCACCTTGACTTGTAGCAATGCGCTCACCAACCAAGATCACAGCACCTGGTTGTGTCAACGCCTGCTTCACGTCTGCCGACAAGTTGTTCAGAACGGTTGCTTCGTCGCCAGGTGCGGCAGCAATCAACGAGCCGCCCATTTTACTTAAGCCGCGAGTAACAACTGCGCCAATGCTTGCCACAGTTGTGCGTGCCTTACGTAGGCGCAAGAAGACCATTGGTGATTCATCTTCGGGCTCGAATGAAACCAAGAGCACGAATGGTGCTGCTTCAAGGGCGTCATACGTGACCGAAATTGGAGTTCCAGCGATTGACGAACGAAGCAGCTGCGCTTCCTCAACTGACGTAGCGCGTGCACGGAAATCGATGTTGTCGGTCCCAAGAATTGCGCGAGCAAACTTCGCGTATGCATATGCATCTTCTTGGGTGAGTCGACCACCTGTGAGCACACCTGTTGAGGCACCCGCGTGTGCTAGACCCCGAGCAGCAACATCTATGGCTTCTGGCCATGAAGCTGGGCGTAGTTCCCCATTCTCGCGAACCATTGGTGTCGTGATGCGACCTTCAGTGAGATAGGAGAATGCAAAGCGGCCCTTGTCACAGTTCCAGTCTTCATTTACTTCTGGGTTTTCCCATGCCAAGCGACGTGTGATTTCACCACGACGGTAGTCAGTGCGAAGTGAGCAACCTGACGCGCAGTGTTCGCATGTCGTGGGTACCGAGACCAAGTCGAATGGACGGGACCGGAAGCGGTACGCAGAACTTGTCAGTGCGCCCACCGGGCAGATTTGCACAGTGTTACCTGAGAAGTACGAATCAAACGGTTGATCATCAGCAACACCAACTTGCTGGTTCGCGCCACGCTCAAGTAGTTCGATCATCGGATCGCCAGCGATCTGATCTGCGAAGCGGGTACAACGAGCACATGAAACACAACGCTCACGATCGAGAAGAATCTGCGCGCTGACATTGATTGGCTTTTCGAACGTACGCTTTTCGCCTTCAAACCGTGACTCTGGGCGCCCAACTGACATTGCTTGGTTCTGCAATGGGCATTCGCCACCCTTGTCACACACAGGACAATCAAGTGGGTGATTGATGAGCAAGAACTCCATCACTCCTTCTTGAGCATCCTTGGCAACTTCAGAAGACTGCTGCGTGCGAATCGTCATGCCATCGTTCACAACTTGCGCACATGCGGGCTGTGGCTTTGGCATGCCTTCCACTTCGATCAAACAGGCACGGCAGGCCGCAACTGGTTCGAGTAAAGGGTGATCACAGAAACGAGGAATTTCGACGCCGATCATTTCAGCAGCGCGAATAGCCAACGTGCCCTTGGGAACCACAATGTCAACGCCATCAATATTCACATTGACCATTGGCACGACGTCGGTGGAAAAGTTTTCGCTCATCGGGTTGCCGCTCCCGCGTAGATGTAGGAAGCCACCGGATCAAATTCATCATCAACCGGTGAATTGGTCGCCGCGATAAATTCATCGCGGAAGTACTTCAGTGCGGCTGGAAACGGCGTTGCAGCCGCGTCTCCCAATGCGCAGAACGAACGGCCAGCAATCTGGTTGCAAGCGCTGGCAAGAAGTTCGAGATCAGATTCCTTTGCGTGACCATGCTCGAAGTTCTCAAGCATGCCAGTGATCCAGTACGTACCTTCGCGACATGGTGTGCACTTCCCGCATGACTCATGCTTATAAAACTCAAGCCAGCGAGTAACAGCCTTCACGACACTGACGGTTTCGTCGAAGATCATTGGGGTACCAGTACCAAGCATTGTTCCGGCGGCTGCCATCTCTTCATACGTCATAGGAAGATCGAGGTGTTCTTCAGTCAGCAACGGAACCGAGGAGCCGCCTGGAAGCCAGAACTTCACCTTGCCACCGCCGCGAACGCCGCCTGCATATTCCAGAAGCTGGCGCATGGTGATGCCCAGTGGTGCTTCGAAGATGCCTGGGTTATTCACGTGGCCGGAAACTGCCCACACCTTGAAGCCAGGTGACTTCTCCGTTCCAAATGAACGGAACCAATCAACACCGCGATCAATGATGTACGGAATGTTGCAAATAGTTTCAACGTTGTTGATCACTGTTGGTGATGCATACAAACCTGCGACAGCCGGAAACGGCGGCTTCAATCGCGGTTGACCACGGAATCCTTCGAGTGAATCGAGAAGGGCTGTTTCTTCACCACAGATATACGCGCCTGCTCCAGAGTGCACCACGATCTCTAGGTCGAAACCAGAACCCAAAATGTTCTTACCAATAAGGCCTGCGCGACGAGCCTCGGCGACAGCATTTGCCACCTTGCGCAGCGCATTAGGCACTTCGCCGCGAATGTAGATGAAGGCATGGTTTGCACGAATCGCAAACGAAGTGATGATGACGCCTTCAATCAGTGAATGTGGGTTAGCCATCATGATTGGAATGTCTTTGCAGGCACCAGGTTCGGATTCATCAGCGTTCACAACGAGATAGTGCGGCTTGCCATCATTTTGAGGAACGAAGCTCCACTTCAACCCTGTTGGGAAGCCTGCGCCACCACGACCGCGAAGTCCTGAATCTTTAACGCTGTTGATGATCGCGTCAGGATCTTGCTTCAACGCCTTTTCAAGGGCGCGGTAACCACCAACACGACGGTAACCATCAATCGTGTAAAGATCTGGTTGATCCCAATGCTCGGTAATAACTGGGGTAAGCGTCATCTCTTAGCCCTCCTGTCCGGAACGAGGGGCAGCCATGTTGTGTTCCTTCGCATAACGCAAACCAGCCAGCATTTTGGCGTCAACGGAAATTCCTTCGCCGGCAAGACCATCGTCTGGGAACGCCATGGTGTGCTCGGAAGCCTGGAAGTTACGGATTACTGGACCGCGGGTTGATTCAACGCGCTCACCCCGAGACAACCGATCAACAACATCAAGGGCGGAGGTTGGTGTGACATCGTCCATGAATTCCCAGTCAACAGTCATCACTGGTGCATGCGTACAGGCTGCCTGACATTCAATTCGCTCAAGTGAGAATTTGCCATCAGCGGTTGGTTCATTGTGTCCAACACCGAGGCGCTCTGAAAGTGCTTCGTACACTGCATCGCCACCAAGAAGGCCACACAGGGTGTTCACGCACACACCGATGTGGTGTTCGCCAACTGGCTTGCGCTTGTACATCGTGTAGAAGGTTGAAACACCGGTGACCTCTGCTGGTGAAATACCAAGCACTTCAGCGCATGCTGCGATGCCATCTGTAGTGACTTCACCCTCAGCACTTTGCACAAGGTGCAACATTGGAAGCAGCGCAGAGCGCGGCTGTGGATAGCGTGCGACGATTTCGCGCATGCTCGCAAGTGTCTGCTCGTTAATGGCCATGTTCTCTCACCTCTCGATCGCGTTAGCGATCGACTCCGCCCATAACTGGATCGATGCTTGCAACAGCTGCGATGACGTCAGCAATTTGACCGCCTTCGCACATCGCCGCAACTGACTGAAGATTCGTGAACGACGGATCACGGAAGTGCACACGGAATGGACGAGTGCCACCCGCGCTCACCAAGTGACATCCAAGTTCCCCGCGCGGCGCCTCAATTGCCGTGTACACCTGTCCAACAGGAACACGGAAACCTTCAGTCACCAACTTGAAGTGATGAATCAACGCTTCCATTGACTCCGACATGATTTCGCGGATGTGCTCAAGTGAGTTGCCTTGACCATCGCTGCCAACTGACAACTGAGCTGGCCATGCAATCTTCTTGTCTTCCACCATCACTGGACCTGGCTGCAGACGATCAAGTGCCTGCTCAACAATGCGTAGTGACTGTTCCATCTCGCGGATACGAATAAGGAAACGGCCATAAGCATCATTGGTGGTTTCGGTAACAACTTCAAACTCGTAGTTTTCATAGCCGCAGTAAGGCTGTGACTTACGAAGGTCCTGAGGGAAACCAGTCGCGCGCAGCACAGGACCGGTAACACCAAGTGCCATACAACCTGTGAGGTCGAGGTAACCAATGCCGACCGTGCGACCCATCCAGATGTTGTTATCAACCAAAAGGTCAGCCGTGTCTTTCATGCGCTTACGAAGCAGAGGGATCGTTTCGCGGATCTTTGCTTCCGCACCTTCAGGAAGATCCTGCGCTACTCCGCCCGGACGGATGTACGCGTTGTTCATACGTAGCCCGGTGATCATTTCGAAAATATCGAGAATGAGTTCGCGCTCGCGGAAACCGAATTCCATAGCGGTGAGCGCACCAAGTTCCATGCCGCCAGTTGCAAGCGCCACTAGGTGTGAAGAAACGCGATTGAGTTCCATCATCATCACGCGAATGACATTCGCACGTTCAGGGATCTGATCAGTGATGCCGAGCAGCTTCTCAATCGCAAGGCAGTACACCGCTTCATTAAAGAACGGAGCGAGGTAGTCCATGCGGGTTGCGTACGTAACACCTTGAGTGAATGAACGGAACTCCATGTTCTTTTCAATGCCAGTGTGTAGATATCCAATACCGCAACGAGCCTCGGTTACATACTCGCCTTCAATTTCAAGAATGAGTCGCAGCACACCATGGGTTGATGGGTGCTGAGGACCCATGTTGACGACGATGCGCTCCGAATCGCTATCAGGATCAACAGTGATCGAATCCCAGTCGCCGCCGCCTACGTTGAAAATACGACCATCTTCAGGATCGCCAAGAGTTGCGTATGGATCATTCGCCTGCGCAGGTGCGCTGGTGTATGTGACGTTGTCTGTGGTCATGAGTTGTACGACCTCCGCTGATCTGGTGGCGGAATAGTTGCGCCCTTGTATTCAACTGGAATGCCACCTAATGGGTAGTCCTTGCGCTGTGGGTGTCCCGGCCAATCGTCAGGCATCTCAATGCGCGTAAGGGCAGGGTGGCCATCAAAAATAATGCCGAAGAAGTCAAAGGTTTCACGCTCATGCCAGTCATTCGTTGGGTACACACCAACGGATGAGGGAATATGACGATCGGAGTCCGGAGTTACTACTTCAACTCGAATGCGGTGGTTGTGGGTCATCGACATCAAGTGATACACCGCATGTAATTCACGACCGGTGTCGCCTGGGTAATGCACACCACTCACACCAGTGCAAAACTCAAAACGCAAACCTGGCTCATCGCGAAGAGTTGAAAGCACTGAAACAAGGTGTTCGCGACGAATGAAGAAGGTGATCTCATTAAATGCGATCACGGCTTTTTCAATTGCATCACCGGAGCTGATATTGCGAGCCTTGAGTGAGAGCTCAAGCTCATCGGCAATTTCGTCAAACCAACCACCAAATGGGCGAATCGACGCTTCAGGCATGTGCATCAGTTCAACGAGTCCACCGAAGCCGCTTGTATCTCCAGAACCCGACCCACCAAATGCACCTTCACGCACGTGGAAAACTTCGAATTGGCTTACCCCAGCAGGGACAACCGGCACAACAGGGGTGTCACTCATCGAAGTAGCCCCTTCATGTCTGAAGTTGACTGGGCGACGAGCGCTTCGGCTTCCAATTCACGCATTTGTGCACGGCGATTTGAACCCAGCTTCATATCTTGAATCTCATCGTGCAATTTCAAGATTGCATCGATCAACATTTCAGGGCGTGGTGGGCAGCCTGGCAGGTAGATATCAACAGGAACAACGTGATCCACGCCTTGAACAACTGCGTAGTTGTTGAACATGCCACCACTTGAGGAGCACACGCCCATGGCGAGTACCCACTTCGGGTTTGGCATTTGGTCGTAAATCTGACGAAGCACTGGTGCCATCTTCTGGCTTACGCGACCCGCGACGATCATGAGATCAGCCTGTCGTGGTGAAGCGCGGAACACTTCCATGCCAAAGCGGGCGATGTCGAAGCGTGGACCACCAACGGCCATCATTTCAATTGCGCAGCAGGCAAGACCGAAGGTTGCGGGCCACAATGACCCTTTACGTGCGTATCCCGCCAGCTTTTCTACTGACGTCAAAAGGACGCCAGATGGCAGGTTCTCTTCAAGACCCATGCGAACTCCCGGTTAATCCCACTCGAGTCCACGACGACGCCACACGTATGCGTAGACGACGAGGACGGTGACGATGAACAACACCATTTCAATCAGGCCAAAGACGGCCAAGCGATCAAAGGCAACTGCCCACGGATACAAAAACACGATTTCAATGTCAAAAACAATGAAGAGCATTGCGGTCAGGTAGTACTTCACCGGAAAACGTCCACCACCGATTGGCTGCGGTGTCGGTTCGATGCCACATTCGTATGCATCGACCTTGGCGCGGTTGTAACGCTTTGGACCGGTAAGTGGCGCAATCACTGCAGAGAACACAGCAAAGCCAAATGCCAGCAGACCCAATACGAGGATCGGCGTATATACGTTCACTCAACGCTCCTGAGGTTCGCAAACTTGTGGCCAGATTGCGCGTTTGTGAACGGCTTCACGACCGGCGTAAGCATAGTGGCGGCTATGAGGGCCACGCGCTACGGGTTCACTGCTCGATGGACAGCAACGATCCCCCCGGAAAGGTTGCGCCATTGGACCTGTCCAAAGCCTGCATCGGTGAGCTCAAGACCTAGGGCTGCCTGATCTGGCCACGCCCGAATTGATTCCGCCAAATAGACGTAGGCATCTGGATTTGTGGCGACCTTGGTGGCCACTGCTGGCAGGGCCTTCATTAAGTATTCGGTGTAGACCGTGCGCAATGGCTTGAAGGTTGGGCTGGAGAACTCACAGATCACCAAGCGTCCACCTGGCTTGAGCACCCGCCGAAATTCAGCTAATCCCCGAGCCCGGTCAGCCAGATTGCGCAAACCAAAGGAAATCGTTGCCGCATCGAATGAATTGTCCCGGTATGGGAGGTTTAGTCCGTCTCCAGCAACAAATGGGAGATCTGGCTGTCGCTCATGACCCACCCGCAACATCCCCAGGGAGAAATCAGTTGGAAAGACAAGAGCTCCGGCCTTGGCAAAGGGCACGCTTGAGGTGCCGGTGCCAGCAGCGAGATCCAAAATCATTTCGCCAGCCATCGGCTTCACCGCTTGGAGAACTGCTCGACGCCAAATCCGGGTTTGACCCAGAGCCAGAACGTCATTTGCGAGGTCATAGCGCTCAGCGACCCCGTCAAACATGGCCGCTACGGCAGATGGATCCTTGGACAGATCGGCTCGAGTCACATCTGCATCCTTGCACCGACGCCTCACGAGCGCACATCTAGGCTGGGGGCTGTGCCTGATCCAAGTATTGAACTCGCCAAGCGTGCTGGGCGGCCCATTGATCGCGTGGGTGCACCAATTCAGGTGCGCACCCGCCACCTCGATGATCCCGGCAACTTGCTCTCCCTACTCCCCACCGGAGATTGCGTCACCTGGGTGCGCAACGGCGAAGGCATGGTCGGCTGGGGTGTAGCTGCAAGTTTGGAAGTCAGCGGAACCGAACGCTTTAGCCGCGCACAACGGTGGTGGTCAAAGTTCTGTTCGCAGGCAGCAATCGATGACACAGTCTCGATGCCTGGCACTGGTCCAGTTGCCTTTGCTTCTTTTGCATTCGACCCAGAGCCAGGCCGATCCGTCATCATCGTTCCGCGTGTATTGATCGGGCGTAAAAATGGCCAATCGTGGATCACCACGATTGGGTCTGATGGCGATCCACGACATGAGCTTCGCGCGGTAAGCGTGCCAGAAGCACCCATCAATGTGCAGTGGACCGATGGCAGTCTGTCTTCAGAAGATTGGAAGCTCGCAGTCGAAGAAGCAATTACGCGTATTAATCACAACGAACTCGACAAAGTTGTGCTTGCTCGCGATATTTTCGGCCAAGTTGAAGGAAGTATTGATGCGCGCAGCGTACTGAGCGCTCTAGCGATGGCCTATCCATCGTGCTGGACCTTCAATGTTTCTGGCCTCATTGGCGCTACACCCGAACTCCTTGTCCGACGCACAGGAGATCTGGTTACTAGTCGAGTACTTGCTGGAACGGTACGTCGACAAGGAGATGTGGCAGCAGATGCCAACATGGCTCAAGCTCTTCTTGCATCGGGCAAAGATCTGGCAGAACACGAATATGCCGTGCGCTCCGTTGCACGTTCGCTCGCTGCACACTGCACAGACCTCGAGGTTCCCGACCATCCGCATGTGCTGCAGCTTGCAAATGTTCAACACCTTGCAACAGATGTCACTGGGCGTTTAGCTGACGACGTACCCGTGCTTGCACTGGCTGCGTTGCTTCATCCAACAGCTGCCGTGTGCGGCACCCCAACTGAACGCGCACTCGCAACTATCCGAGAACTCGAAGGCATGGATCGTGCCCGATATGCAGGCCCTGTTGGCTGGATCGATGCACATGGTGATGGTGAATTTGGCATCGCCTTACGCTGCGCGGAAGTTAATCAGCAAGCCGGAACTATTCGCGCCTTTGCTGGATGCGGCATTGTTGCGGGATCTGATGCAACTCAGGAACTCGCAGAATCAAATGCGAAGCTCGTTCCAATTCGAGACGCACTGAACAAAAATTAAGCAGTCGCGAGCGCTTCCTCAATGGCACTATTCACGGTATTCAACGCTTGCGCTTCGTCTGCTCGCAAACATGTTCGAGCAACAATGACGTGTACGCCGCCAGATGCAAGCGAATTCTTTAACGCGGCATTGAGTTCGTCGAGACTATTGACCACTGCACATGCAATACCAAGAGCCGCAACCGTTGCAGGAATATCAGCATCTAATGGCGTACCAAAGACGCGATCAAATGAATCGGCAAACTTTGGAGCGCCTTGTTCTAGCTGAGAGAAAATTCCGCCGCCGTTATTGTCGCTCACCACGTACACGAGATTTGGTCGAGCTTCAGAAGCCGGAACTCGCAAGCCATTGATGTCATACAAGAAGGTGAGATCACCGAGCAGTGCAACACATGCCGCTTCGCTATCGCGTTGTGCGGCGACGGTTGCACCCCATGCTGTTGAAACACATCCATCAATCCCCGAAGTGCCTCGATTGCCTAACGTCACGGCACTCCCGGATGCATTCGCTGCAAAGTTATACACATGACGAACCGGCCAAGACGGCCCTACGAAGAACACACCGTCTTCAGGAACAGCCTGCCCGCATGCCCGTGCTACATGCATACCCGTAAAGCTTGCAATTTCTCCTGCAAGCACGGTTTCAATCGCAGCTGCGGCCAATAGATCCGCGCGCTGCCAGGATTCCAGCCAATCACTGCCGATTTCGCCTTCACTCGGCGGTAATGGACAGGATGCAACAACTACATCCGCAGTTCTTGTTGGGTCACTCCACTGTGGCTGCGAATCGACTGCGATATGGAATTTCGCGCGTGCGATGTGGCGTTGCACTGCACGACTTAATCCAATACGACCCAGAGTGACGACAACATCTGGCACATGTGCATCAGCAAATTCATCATTGGCTAGCAATAGCGCACCATGGGCTAAAGACGTGTCGCATGCGGCAACATTGCCACTTGGCTCACCGATGATTGGCCAGCCGAGCGCATCTCCTAGCTCATCAACCAGATCCGTGACTTCACCGTCAGCCTGATCGCCAACAATGATGAGTCCTCGTTCAGGAATCGTCGAGTCGTCGAACAACATTTCGAAAACTTCATCAATTGGCAGACTCATCCCACCGAGAAGCCGCGCATCCGCAACCCACGGACGCCCGTCAGATCGACCGGCAAGTGGGCCTTGTTGCATTGCCACAAGCTGTTCTTCTGGTGTGTGGTTATCGGTCGGCACCAAAGGCTCGGCAAACTGGACGTTGAGATGCACAGGACCTGCCCGCATGACATCCGTCGTCGCAGCGATTGCGCGAGCAACAGTTGAACGCCAAACACGGTTTTGCGTTGTCCATTCATCGTCGGACACCGAGACTTCTGGAGCAGTCATGTCGATGGCAACCCGCACGCTTGCGCCAAAAATGCCAACTTGATTGATCGTTTGATTAGCGCCAATCCCGCGCAAAGCTGCTGGGCGATCAGCAGTGAGCGCGAGCAATGGAACATTCGAGTAATCCGCTTCGATGATTGCTGGCAGGAGATTGGCAACAGAGGTTCCCGACGTTGTGACAACAACGGCTGGTACCCCACTTAACTTTCCAAGACCCAATGCCAAAAATCCAGCTGAGCGCTCATCTACGCGAACATGGAGAGTCAACTCGCCCCGACTTTCCGCCGCGGCAAGCGCGATTGCCAGCCCTGCCGAGCGAGAACCTGGCGCCAGTACTACATCCGTAATGCCACATCGAAGCAACTCATCGACGATCACACGCGAAAGCGCAGTACTGGGGTTCACCTCCCCACCTTTTCATGCCAAGGGGCAACAGCGTCCGACTGCCATGCCTGCTCCAGCCGCGACAACCAAAATTGGGCCTGATCACCACTTACTCGTGCGCGGGCTGCCGCTAAGGAATCCGGATCAGGATTGAGCCGCTGCACTTTCATCTGGCCATTGGTCGCCACTAACGGTGATAGAACAAGATCCTGAGCGATGAGCTTTCCAGTGCCTAATCCGCAAGCTAGGTCGATATCTAGTGCGCCCGCTAGTGCCAAAGACGTACACAACCCAATTGAAGATTCCATGCCATTACTCACCACGATTGGCATTCTGAGGAGCTCGGCAACTTCAATCCCCCGTTGCACTCCACCAACGGGCGCCGGCTTAATGATTGCAACATCGGCGAGCTCGCGTAATTCACCCAAAGCCTGCGCGTCAAGATTTTTGTCTTTGCGAATGGATTCATCAACTGCGATTGGTATATCAACGGCCTTGCGCACTTCACGTAGCTCTTCATTGTGTTCAACAGGCTGTTCAACGTATTCCAAAGAGTAAGCAGACAAGCACTGGATCGCTTCGATTGCCTGTGCCACCGACCAACAGGCATTTGCATCAATTCGAATCTTTCCAATGCCAATTCCCAGGGCTCGATCTAATTCAGCGCGCACCGCAGCGACGCGGGCTTCATCTCCCGCTAAATCTCCTGTGACCTTCACCTTGACAGTCGAACATCCATCGGTGTGCACGACATTGCGCACAAGGTCCGCTGCGATGTCTCCTGAAACTCCAGGAATAATCGCATTCACCTGGATGAATTGCCTTTTCGAGACTGGCCATGTTCCGTATGCCGCTTCGAGTGCAGTTGCGAGCCAACGCCCCGCATATTCATTTCCGTAATCTTCAAACGGAGCGAATTCACCCCAGCCAGAAGGACCGTGAATAACGACGCCTTCGCGTGAAGTCACACCACGGAATTCGCGATGCAACGTGATCGCGAACGGTGTGACCCCTTGAAGAAGGGCGTCTGGCAGTGTCACGGACGCTTGGGAAACTTTGAAAAGTCTGGCGTGCGCTTTTCCTTATAAGCATCGCGACCTTCTTGGGCCTCTTCACTCATGTAGAACAACAAGGTGGCATCGCCTGCGAGCTGCTGAATTCCCGCAAGACCGTCGTCCGCTGCATTGTGTGAAGCCTTTAACATGCGAAGGGCGAGTGGTGACAACAGCAACATCTCTTTGGCGATTTCTACTGTTGCAATTTCGAGATCTTGCAATGGCACAACTTCGTTCACCAAGCCCCAGTCATACGCCTGTTCAGCACCATATTGCCGGCATAGATACCAAATTTCTCGCGCGCGCTTTTGACCAATGACACGGGCCAGTAACCCTGAACCGTAGCCACCGTCGAAAGAACCTACGCGTGGGCCTGTTTGGCCAAAGCGTGCGTTATCCGCGGCAACGGTCATGTCGCACACGACGTGCAGCACGTGTCCGCCACCCATTGAGTAACCAGCGACCATGGCAATAACTGGCTTAGGAACTCGACGAATCAAGATTTGAAGATCAAGGACGTTCAAACGACCAACGCCAGCTTGAGCCACAGCGTCGTCACCAATGTAGCCATCATCGCCGCGGATAATCTGATCGCCGCCTGAACAAAAAGCAAGGTCACCCTGTCCGCACAGGATGATGACGCCTACTCGGCCGTCATCACGTGCACGCGAAAACGCATCGATGAGTTCGATGATGGTTTGTGGACGAAACGCATTGCGTTTTTCCGGACGATTGATCGTGATCTTGGCAATACCTGCAGCATCACCTGTTGATATCTCATACCGAATATCCCCGAAATCGCCTTGCGATTCCCACACACAGGCTGGCAGAGCTGACGAATAAGCCGGATCCATTTTTGCCGGTGAATCTGCAGCAACAACGGGGGGCAAGGTGTATCGCGTACGGGTGTCCATGACCGAAACGTTATCGCGACTACGCTTGATGCGATGCCTGCCCGACCCCTCATCCACATCTCGGTGCCACCGGGCCCTGATGGTGTGAGCGCGCTCACGAGTCCTCTTCGGGCGGCCTTAGACGGCACCGGGCCAGCGATCGCCCCTATTCCCCTTGTGACGGATGCGACATCGGCCGAATACGTCAGACATCTGCTGGACGCAACCAAGCCCGATGATCCGTCAATCCCCCTTGAATTCGACGAAGTCGCTGTGGTTATGGCAACTTCGGGATCGACTCAACGACCTAAGGGCGTGCTGCACAGTGCCTCGACCTTGCATGCACTTTCGAATGCCGTTCAAGGCGGAGCTCACCCGCAATGGATTGCCGCCCTCCCACTGACCTCTATGGGTGGCTTTAATGTTGTGCTCCGCGCTTCTGAAACAGAACTGCCAGCAATTGGTCTTAATAGCCTTGGTGGTCTACAACCATTTACTTCTGAGGATTTCGTCGCCGCAGTGCGACTGGCGTTACACCGCTCATCAGATGTGCGCGTCTCCTTGGTCGCAGCTCAAGTCCGACGTTTGCTTGCTGATGCGGCAGGCACAGATGCACTTCGTGCCTGTAGTCAAATTCTGGTAGGTGGTGGTCCTCTGCCAGCATCAACAGCAGACGTTGCCCGAACCGCAGAAATCACTTTGACAACCACGTATGGAGCTACAGAAACAGCTGGCGGCTGTGTCTACAACGCACAACCACTGCCTGGTGTTGACATCACAATCGATCCCGATACCAGTGAAATTGTGCTCTCCGGCCAAATGGTGGCACTGGGTTACCGCGACGAACGCACCCAGACAGCCGCACGCTTCTTTGGGCGTAGTTACCGCACGGGCGACCTTGGCACTTACTCAGAACTTTTGGTCATCGAAGGCCGTAGCGATGATGTCATCACTATTAATGGCGTGAATGTCTCACTCAACGCGATTGAAGAAACTCTGAACAACGTTGCCATTGTTCAGCTTGCTGCCGTCGTAGCTCAACCTGATGTGAATAAGGAATTGGAGCTGTACGCAGCGGTCACATTAGTAGCAGGTTCACTCGATGAAAGTGAAGTAGTTTCCATGCTGAGGTCGGCTGTACAAAAGGAATTGGGTAAAGCAGCCGTCCCTCGGAAGTTTGCTTTCTTTGCTGAACTTCCCACACTTCCTAATGACAAGCTTGATCGCCGAGCAATCACACAACTCACTCACGATGGAGCACTATGGCAACGGTAAGCCAATGGATAGGTGGGTCACGCCCACGAACACTGCCTTCCGCTGTCGCTCCAGTAGCCATCGGTGCTGGACTAGCTGCCCGACTCGAGAGTTTTATTCTCGTTCGCGTATTGCTCGCACTTGTTGTTGCGTTGGCCTTGCAAATTGGCGTGAATTTTTCAAATGACTATAGCGACGGCATTAAAGGAACCGATGAAGTTCGCGTTGGCCCGATTCGCCTTGTTGGCCAAAAACTGGCAGAACCACAGCAGGTGAAATATGCGGCCTTCCTTTGCTATCTCGTTGCGATGATCGCTGGACTCGGCCTTGTCCTCATGACATCACAATGGTGGCTGATTCTCGTAGGTATCGCCTGTGTTGCAGCTGCTTGGTTCTACACCGGTGGCCAGCGCCCATACGGATATCTAGGACTCGGCGAAGTATTCGTCTTTATTTTCTTTGGCCTTGTGCCCGTTACCGGGACGGTCTACGTGCAGACACTGAACGTGAGCGCGGCAGATCTGGTAGCCGCCTGCGCGGTTGGTTTCCTGATTTGCACATTGTTAGTCGTCAATAACTTGCGAGATATTCCTACAGATACACGCGCGGGTAAACACACTCTTGCTGTGAAGCTTGGTGACCGCGCCACCCGAATCTTGTATGTGATTTTTGTTGTCCTTGCATTTGCACTCACTGCGCTTCTCGCAGCCCTCACAACGTGGTGGCTCTTATTAGGCCTACTCAGCTTTGTTTTCGCTATCCAGCCCGTGCGGATTGTCATCAGCGGCGCTACCGGCCCCATGCTGATCATTCCACTCAAGCAAAGCGGCATTCTCATCTTGATTTACGGCCTGGCTTGCGGAGCCATCTTGGCTTGGGGCTGATCTACTCTCGCGAATTTGCTCTTGCCAGGCATCCTCCGCGGCCGCTGAATTTGCGATCTTCTGGTTGATATTCCCAAAGAAGGAGCCAATTCCTTCACTCATGACGTCACGTTGACGATCAAGCACAATGATGCTGATGGCACTGGAGATCAATAATCCAATGATCACTGCCAGTAAACCCTTAACAGGTGTCAGGAACTGCAGCAACGCCCAGACTGCCAGCCACAAGAGCAATCGTGCGGCGGTGTACCGCACGGTCGTAAGCCATCGACTGGGTGACTGAGCCATGCCACCACCGTATGCGACTGCGAACTACTCCATCCAACGGGGAGTTAGAATATTCGCTGGAGGCCAAAGTGATCAGAGTTTTTGCCATCATTGTGGCGGTTGCGGTGTACATCTGGTTCGTCATTGACGTCAGTCAAACCCAGAAATCAGGTGTTCGAAATCTGCCCAAGGGTGTGTGGCTGCTCGTCGTTGTGGTGCTGCCAATTCTTGGTGGGCTGATCTGGATGCTTACTGGCCGACCAAAAAATCCACGCAAGCGCAAGAAGTCAAATGCTCCTGATGATGACCCAAAGTTCTTGGCAAAACTTGCCGAAGACGAGTGGCGGCGAAAAATGCGTGAACGACGCGGGGAAACCGAATAGCAAACGAGTGAGTTAGCTTCCTACACCTGCATACGAGTGCAGGCTGCTTGCTAGAAAGTTCACGCCGAAGTAGTTCATCAGAAATGCAGCCCAACCCGCAATGGCAATAATTGAAGCCTTATTTCCACGCCAGCCAGCAGTTGATCGAGCGTGGAGGTAAGCCGCGTAAACAACCCAGGTAATGAATGCCCACGTTTCCTTGGGATCCCAGCCCCAGTAACGTCCCCAAGCATTTTCCGCCCAGATTGCTCCAGCAACTACAGCGAATGTCCAAAGCGGGAAGGCAAAAGCCAAAGTTTTGTTCGTGAGTGCACGCAGTCGCTCAGCATCAGGGATACGGGCTGAGAGAAAACCTTCAACATTGCCACGCTTTTCAGCGCGATCGCGCACCAGCGACAGACCGGCCGTTGCTGCCGCAAGAGTAAATGCACCTGCACAAACAATCGCTGCAAATACATGAATAACTAGCCAATATGACTTTAAAGCCGGAACTAATTGAGCCGCTTCTGTATACAACACCGTGACCGCGACACCCAAAGTCAACAACACTGGAATCACGACGAATAGCCCAAGCCAACGCAGATCGACGCGAGTATTGGCAAGTAAGTACACGCCCAGAACGCTCAGAGCGGCGGTAATTGAGAACTCATACATGTTGCCCCATGGCGCACGTTCAGCCCAGATTCCACGGAGAACTACGCCAGCGAGCAGTAACGCAAATGCAAGCCAGCTCAGCGATATTCCGATATTCGCTGCCCGACGCCCAGGCTCTACAACTGATAACTCGGTTCGAGTGATCACAGCTGTGCCACCTGCACCCACTTCTGTGGTCACGACAACATCAGCCGGCTTACGACGACCACCGGCGAAGGATGCGGCAAATGCAAACATTGCACCTACGAGAACGAGCATTGATGAATAAATCGCCATGTTGCTCATGCGTGCGAGCGACTCAGGACTCATCGTTCCTCCTCTAGGTTTCCCCGGATAACTTCAGCAGCCATCAATGCCTGTTCAACACCATCGAGATCTTCGGAGAGTGCGCCAATATCTTCATCGTCAAAGGTTGACGTCCGCATGATTCCCGCTAGTTGGATAACGGTAACCCCATCAAGGGTCGCCACCTTCACCCAGACCCGACGCCTACGAATGAAAAGTGACAGAGATAACCCAAGAATGGAGAGTGTGACGAAGACAAGCGCTAACTCTTTACCTGGATCAGATGCAATCTGGAATGAAGCCCAGCGCTTGAAACCAACAAATGTGACCGTTCCTGAGCCATCGGGAAGTTTCCAGCTTTCACCGATTTTGAGCTGCCCGAGCCCAATTTTGGACATCTTGTCGGTCACGATGCGATACACGCTTTGTGGCGTACCCGAGTCCAACCCGAGGTCGCCCTTCCAGGCTGACATAAATAGGGCTGGATCGTCTGGACCAGGGAAAGTGGAATGTGGTCCGCGGATCTCATCCAGGGCGGCGGTTGGCAAGAACAGCGCCTGCAATCCCAATCGCGGGGTTGAATCAGGGATTTTCACCACGCCTGTCGAAGTGAACATGCCATCTTGGGGGAGAAAGGGAACTGCGTCATTAAATATCTGCACACCGAACTTGTCAGTAACTGTCACGATTGGCGCATAACCGTGCCCGACTAAGAAGACTTTGGCTCCACCGATAACAAGTGGCTCGTTCACCTCAACCAAAGCACGTTGACTCGGAGCAGATGGATCGGTTTTATACGACATCTCGGCTTCAAAAGCGCGTGGAGCACCACGTTGAGCAACTCCTCGCTCAAAATCGACCGTAAATTTGTCCAAAGTGAAGGAAAACGGCGGGAGGTCTTGAGCATCGGTATAACGCCCGCCACCCCACGCGTCATATTGCGTCAATGTGTCAGAAAAACTGGAGCCCTCGCGAACTATTACGTTGCCCTTCCAGCCAAACAGGCCCCCGATCGCGATAGCGACGAGCACAAACAGCAGCGCAAGGTGAAACACGAGATTTCCGGTTTCCCTCAAGTAACCCTTTTCTGCAGCGACCCAGGAAGCCGCTCCTTGCGGCCCCATAACTACCCGCCATTTACGCTGACGCAGCGCATTAGCCGCCACGTTCAGAACTTCAGCTGGATCCTTGTCTGTAGTGAATGTGCGAGTGCCCGCAAGTCGATCAAGCAACTTCGGTGCTGCAGGTGGCGCGCTGCGCATAGCCCGGAAGTGCACGCCAACCCGTGGAACAACGCAACCGATGAGCGATATGAAGAGCAGTAGATAGATTGCTGAAAACCAGGGTGACGAATACACCTCAAAGAAACCAAATCGATCCAGAGTTGGTCCCCAACTTGGATTATTTGCGATGTAATCGCGCACCTTGATGGGATCAACTCCGCGCTGTGGGTAGATCGAACCGGGAACGCTTGCCAACGCCAAGAGGAACAGCAGCACTAACGCAGTTTTCATACTTGTGAGTTGACGCCAAATCCAGCGAAGGAAACCAGTGTTACTCAGCGGCGGCAATTGGCTCATAGCGCAGTCTCAAATCCTGGGAGAGTGACTCGTAACCAAATAGTGAAGTCTGCCCACCAACCAGTGACTAACAGAACTCCCACGATGACCAACATCGCTCCGCCTAAACGCATGACGAACTCATTGTGGTTGCGAACCCAGCTCAATGCGCGACCCATACGAGTGAAAAGCAATCCAAGAAGTACAAAGGGCAATCCAAGACCCAAGCAGTAAACAAATGACAGGACCGCGCCACGCAAAGCGCTGGCTTCAGTAAATGCAAGGCTCTGTACCGCTGCAAGTGTTGGGCCGATACATGGAGACCAGCCAAGACCAAACAGCACACCAAGAAGCGGCGCTCCTGCGACACCCCACGTTGGTAACCGATGCAATCGCCATTCCCGTTGCAAGCCGGGGATCGCACCCATGAATGCCAATCCCATCACAATGACAACAACACCGAGAACTCGATCAATCGTTACCTGATATTCCAAAAGCGTTGCACCCACCGAGCCGAAGAGCACACCGTAGGAAACA
>WLOE01000016.1 GCA_009699465.1 Actinomycetota bacterium
GTACTACTTCTTCATGTTCGACATTGACGCACTCAACAGGACCAATGCCCTCGGGAAAATCGAATATTTCACTTTCACTAAAGGGTTCGGTGGTGAACCAACCGCGATCTTTTTCCCAGACGATCGGATCATTCAGACATTCTTCAATGGTGGTCCAGATCGAGAAACTTGGCGCGAATGCATACCCGTCTACAACAAGATTCGCACCATCGCGGATACCAACTTCATAGATTTCACTGAATAGATGGTCGGCCGCATATCGTGCGAATACATCAGCGAGGCCCGGCTCCACACCCATGCCACAGAGCGCAAGCTGTCCACGAGCTTTCCACTGATCTTCTTGAGCGAACTGTTCGTCCCCAAGCTTCACCCCTGGTCGAGAAAGGCTCATCGCCGTATCCATGTAATGCACTCCAGTTGCAGCACACGCATTGAAGATCGACATCACAAACCTTGGATCAATGACGTTGAGGACGTGGGTGATTTCAAGATCGCGAATGACTTCCACTAAAGCCGCGCCATCACTGGCATCCAGAGTCACCCCCCGAAAGCGATCATCACCAATACGTTCCACGAGGTCGGCTACACGTTTTTCCAAATAGTCCGCCACAACCCAGGACTCGAAGAAACTTCGACGCTTGGCTAGGAGTGCAGACGCAGTTCCCACACCTCCGGCACCGATGGCCAGAACTCGCATGGAAACCAACTTTCTCTCGTTAGCGAACGGAAAGGGACTTGCGCTTGCGCCAGGCCACGAATTGAGCACTCAGCACAATCACTAGTGCTGCAATAAATACCAGTGAGGCCAAGGCGTTGACTTGAGGAGGAATGCCACGTTGAGCTGCGCCCCAAATATAAATAGGGAATGTCACCAAAGTTCCGGCATTGAAGAAACTGATGATGAAGTCATCAAATGAGAGCGAGAAGCCAAGTAACGCTGCCCCCAGAATGCCTGGCAAGACCAATGGGAATGTCACATATCTAAAAGTTGCCGACGGCGATGCGTAGAGATCACGTGCCGCTTCTTCTAATCGAGGATCCATACCTTGTAAACGTGCCTTAACTGCAACAACCACGAACGAGATGATGAACATTATGTGAGCAATCATCACAGTGACTGGACCAAGCGGAAAACTCAAATTCAAGAAAAGCGCGAGCAGGCTCGAACCCATAACGATTTCCGGAGTTGCCATCGGCATAAAGATCAGCAGGTTTGTAGATGAACGACCTTTGAATCGGTATCGAACGAGAGCGAATGCAATCATGGTGCCCAGAATTGTCGCGAATAGGGTTGAAATTAATCCGATCTCAACACTGGTCACAAATGCCGAACACACACCTGGAACGCCACATATTTGCGTCCATGCATCAAGGGAAAATTCATTCCATGACAGATTGAATTTACTTTCCGGGTTATTGAAACTAAAAGCGATCACTACCGCAATGGGTAGAAATAAATACAGAAGCACCACAATCGCAATGGCACCAATGAGATGCTGACGTATCCAACGCATTAGACAAGGTCCTCCGTTCCGGACCTGCGAATATAAGAAAGCACCATGACCAGAATCACGGCCATTAATGCAAATGACAATGCGCTAGCCGTCGGGTAGTCACGAAACTCAATGAAATTCGTTTGAATCACGTTACCGATCATCTTGTCTTTTGTTGAACCCAACAGTTCCGCATTAATGAAGTCACCGGCAGCAGGAATGAATGTCAGCAATGTTCCAGCCACGACACCTGGCATTGATAGAGGCCAGGTGACTTTGCGAAACACCTGCTGTGGAGAGCCATATAAATCATTTCCTGCTTCGATGAGTCGATAATCGATTTTGTCGAGCGACGCATATAGAGGCAGCACCATGAATGGTAAGAAGTTATACGTCAGCCCTGCAACGACCGCTATTCCTGTGTTCAGAATTCGACCATCCGGTAGTAAGTGCAGGGCGTTTAACCCAGAAGTAACTGGGCCATCATCAGCCAAGATTGTTTTCCACGCATAGGTGCGCAATAGGAATGAAGCGAAGGCTGGCGCTACGACGAGTACCAACATAAGCGAGCGCCAATTACCAGCTTTGAAGGCGATGAAATATGCGAGTGGATAAGCAATGACCAATGCGAATGCAGTTGCAAGCCCCGCGTACACAAACGAGCGAACAAACTGTGGCCAATATTCAGCAAGAGCATCGGTGTAGTTACTGAACTGAATACCTGGAACGTAGGTTCCTGGTTTACTCGCTGATTCCGCTTGCAAACTCGTCATGAAGAGAGTCACGAGAGGTATCACGAAGAAGATCGCCAACCAACCAAGCCCAGGTATCAGCAGTAAATAAGCGATTCGTGAACGTTGCTTTGATGCTTGCGCGACCTTGGTGGTGACAGAAGCAACCGGGACGACAGGAGCCATAACTTAGGCCTCCGTATCACTCTCGAGTTCCAGCACGGCGTGATCCAATCCAGCATTCAGCCCTTCAGCAGGATCAAGCCCGAAGGTGTGTTCAGGGGCCCAACCAAGAACAACTGGATCCCCTAGTTCACAGCGGTCCCCGACAATTGAGTTTTGCTCGAACGCAATGATCGACTGCCCCCAAGGAGTTTCCACAAGATACTGAGTTGAAACACCTGTGTAGGAAACGTCGGTCACCGTGCCGTAAATGCGGTTGTGGCCTGCGGGAAGTTTGGATTCATCGTGTGCGTCAAGCACCATAATCTTTTCGGGACGAACCCCGATCACAATTGATTGACCCGGGGCAACGTTGCGCTTGCTCGGAATCCTAAATCCAAGACCATTAGCAGAAACCTCGACAACATCGCCAGTCGAAACTTTCATCCCCTGAATCAAATTGGATTGGCCAAGAAAATTCGCGACGAAAATTGTTCGAGGCAACTCATACACTTCTGCTGGATGCCCCATCTGCTCAATACGTCCTGCATTCATGACGGCAACCGTGTCGGCCATGGTCATAGCCTCTTCTTGATCATGTGTTACATGTACGAAGGTTGTACCTACCTCCGACTGAATTCGCTTGAGTTCAATTTGCATTTGTCGACGCAACTTGAGATCCAAAGCACCAAGTGGCTCATCAAGGAGTAACACGTCGGGCTGATTGATCAGTGCGCGTGCAACTGCAACTCGCTGCTGCTGTCCACCTGACAATTGACTTGGCTTACGGCGAGCAAGAGCAGACAACTCGACCAGTTCCAGAATCGCAATAACTTGATCATCGACATCTTTCACGCCTCGACGACGCAAACCGAAGGCAACATTTTCGAAGATATCAAGATGTGGGAACAGTGCGTACGACTGAAAAACGGTGTTGACCGGGCGTTGGAATGCCCGCAGTTCAGTGACATCTTGGTCACCGATAAAAATTTGCCCGTGAGTTGGATCCTCCAGCCCAGCCACCATTCGCAGCGTGGTGGTTTTTCCACAACCCGATGCACCTAAAAGCGCGAAAAAGGAACCAGCCGGACTCGTGATGCTCAGATCATCTACGGCTTTGGTGCCACCGAATTGCTTCGTTAGGTTAACGAGACGCAGGTCCTCAACTTTGCGCGCAACCCCTCCGGGCATGCCTAGTTACCGATCGCTTTCTGGAATTCACGCTGATACTTGAGATCCTGTTCTGGAGTGAGCGTCATGAATACGTATGACTTATTCAAGGTCTCCGCCGTTGGGAATATCCACTGATTGTCGACCAATGCAGGGTCGACCTTTTGCATAGCCTCTTGCGCACCCTTGACCGGAGAGATGTACTGAACAAACGCTGAGATCTTGGCAGCGACCTCAGGGTCATAGTAGTAATTCATGAGCTTCTCTGCATTTTTCTTGTGCGAAACCAGCGGAGGAATCAACATGTTGTCGGTCCATAGTGTTCCGCCTGATTCCGGCATGGCAATACCGAAATCACTTCCTAGTTGAATCACGTCACCTGACCAACCAATGACGGCTACCACGTTTCCACTTTCCATGTCGCTCATATAGCTATTGCCTTCAACACTTCGGATCTGACCATTGTCGATCTGCGTACGAAGAGCATCAATCGCCTGCATGAACTGATCTTCAGTGAAGTTCGAAGGGTCATTGCCCTGCCAGGCCATGATGATTCCCATGGTGTCGCGCATTTCCGATAGGACTGTTACTCGGCCCTTAAGTTTCGGGTTGAACAACTGATCCACCGTGGCCAACGTGTCGGTACCAATCAATTCCTTCAGCTTTGACTTGTTCCAACCAAAGAGGCCAAAACCCGACTGCCAAGGAAGTGAGTATTCGCGACCCGGATCAAAAGCTACGTTCTGCAACTTATCGATCACATTTGCTGAAGCATTTGGCATCGCGGCCTTGTCGAGCTTTTGGGCGTAGCCACTTTCAATCCACAGGGCTGCCATCCAGTCAGTAAGTACCACGATGTCACGATCTATTGGCTGACCCTGCTCCAGCTGAGTGCGCACTTTCGCGTAGAACTCATTGTTGTCATTGATGTCTTCGTTGTATGTGACGTTGATTCCTGATTGCTTCACGAACGCATCAAGAGACGGGCGAGCACCAGTCTTTTCATCGCTATCCATGTAGCCCGGCCAATTCGACCAGTTAACTGTTTTTTCGGAGTCTGAAAGATCAGCCGCCGATGCTGCGGTTGATGCCGCCGCGGAGCCTGAATCGCCACTTGCCCCACATGCTGCAGCCACAGCAGCAACACCAGTAATCCCTGCAGCCTGCAAAATTCTGCGACGAGAAAGGGATGAACGCATCATTCCGGCGATCTCACGAGCGGCCGGTTCACGAAACTCGGACAACTGAACCTCCTGTGGGGCAACTGTTCCAACAGCGGGCGGACGGTGAAATCCATAACTTACTGCCACCCAATCCAGAATGCGCCCCGACCTGCCCTCAAACTTCTCGAGGAATTCGCTAGCCCTCCAGGCTAGCCATCACGTGCTTGATCCGGGTGTAGTCCTCAAAGCCGTACATCGATAGATCCTTGCCATACCCAGAGTGCTTGAACCCACCATGAGGCATCTCGGCAACGATCGGGATATGCGTATTGATCCACACGGCACCGGCATCGATGTATTTACTCATCCGGAGTGCTCTGGACACATTTGTGGTCCAAACACTGGCCGCTAAGCCATAGTCCACATCATTTGCCTTCTGGAGTGCGTCCGCTTCATCAGAGAATCGCTGGATTGTGACAACCGGGCCGAAAATCTCCTGTTGGATCATTTCATCGCTTTGTTCAAGATTTGCCACAACAGTTGGTTCGATGAAATAGCCACGTTCCCCTTGGCGCGCACCACCAGCGACGATCTCTGCATGCTTTGGCACACGGTCCAGGAATCCAAGCACCCGTTCCAATTGAGCCGCGTTATTCACTGGTGGAACAAAACCATCTCCCAACGGCCCGCCAATGAATGTTGTTTGGGTTGCCCGAGCTTGTTCGATCATGGCGTCAACGAACTCGTCGTAGACCTTGTCGCTCACCAACATGCGAGTTGCAGCGGTGCAATCCTGACCCGCATTGAAATATCCCGCAACTGCTAACCATTGCGCGGCAGCGGCGATGTCCGCATCTTCAAACACCACGACCGGAGCCTTACCTCCAAGTTCTAGGTGACTGCGCTTGAGATCACGTGCCGCTGACTCAGCAACATTCATTCCCGCCCTGACCGACCCTGTGATCGAGACCATGCTCGGCGTTGGATGTTCAACGAGCGCGCGCCCTGTTTCACGATTGCCACAGACCACATTGAATACACCAGGCGGCAAAGCGCCCGATTCAGCAATGAGTTCAGCCATGCGAATTGTGGTGACTGGAGTGGTATCGCTTGGCTTCAGCACAACCGTGTTTCCTGCCGCGATGGCCGGCGCAAATTTCCATACGGCCATCATCATTGGGTAATTCCACGGCGTGACCTGACCAATTACTCCCACAGGTTCGCGACGGATGAACGACGTGAATCCCTGCATATATTCACCCGCAGATTTGCCTTCCAACATGCGGGCTGCACCGGCAAAGAATCTGATTTGATCAAGCATCGGCGGAATTTCTTCCGTGGCGGTGACGGCAATTGGCTTGCCGGTATTTTCACTCTCTAGTGCATTGAGTTCATCAGCATGTGCTTCAAGAACATCGGCGATTTTTAGCATCGCTGCCTGACGGGCACTTGGTGTGGCATCGCGCCACCCGGCAAAGGCCTCGCTTGCAGCTCGATAAGCCTGATCGATATCGGCAGCGCTTGACGCAGGAGCGAGGGCAAACACCTCGCCCGTCGTGGGGTTGACTAATTCGGAGGCCTCGCTTGAGGCAGCCTGAACTGATTCACCGTTGATTACATTGCGCAAAACCCGCTGAGTCATGGTTGCTCCAATCCGAGACTGATCATAGATACCAATTCCTAAATCACCGCCCCAAGGCTCAAAATCCTTCGAAATCCGTAGTGAATCGCTAATTTTCCTTCGAATTCACTTGCAAAAGGGCGTTAAGACCCACACCATTAGGGCATGGCTCGCAAGGACGCGGCAGTTGTGGTGGACGAGGTGTCTCGTTCAATCATCGAGCAACTTCAAGAAGACGGGCGCCGCCCTTACGCAACGATCGGCAAAGCTGTAGGCCTATCTGAAGCAGCGGTTCGACAACGGGTGCAAAAACTCACGGAAGCCGGAGTTATGCAGATCGTTGCGGTCACCGATCCTGCATCCCTTGGTTTTTCTCGGTCAGCCATGGTCGGCATCACTGTGGATGGTGACATCGAAGAGGTCGCCGATCATCTCGAAGAGATTCCCGAGATTGATTACCTGATTATTTCTGCCGGCTCATTCGATCTGCTCGCTGAACTCGTGGTGACTGATGACGCTGAACTCCTTGATCTCATCAATGGACGCATTCGTGCAGTGCCAGGCGTTCGATCCACCGAAACCTTTGTCTATCTCAAGTTACGCAAACAGATCTACACCTGGGGAACCCGATGAATACAGCAGGCGAACGCAGTTATGCCGACCGAGCTCGCGACCACCTCTGGATGCATTTCACTCGTCACTCGCCATATTTCGACGGTGAAGAGTTACCCATCATTGTCAAAGGAGACGGCTGCTACTTCTGGGATGAAAACGGCAAGCGCTATCTCGATGGCATTGCGAGTTTGTTCAACGTGCAAGTTGGCCATGGTCGCGAAGAACTAGCACAAGCCGCAGCAACTCAAGCACGCGAACTTGCCTACTTCCCGGTCTGGGGTGTTGCGCATCCACGTGCGATCGAATTAGCCGAACGCGTTGCATCCCTTGCACCCGGTGATCTCAACCGCATTTTCTTCACAGGTAGTGGCGGTGAAGCAGTTGAATCAGCTTGGAAATTAGCAAAGCAGTACTACAAACTCACTGGAAAGCCAACGAAACACAAAGTGATTAGTCGCGATGTGGCTTATCACGGTACTCCACATGGCGCTTTGTCGCTGACCGGAATATCAGCTGCGAAGATCCCATTCGAACCGCTCGTTCCTAGTTCAATTCGCGTGCCGAACACTAACTTCTATCGCGCACCAGAACATGTCGCGGACGACCTATTCGCTTTCGGCCAGTACGCGGCTAATCGAATCGCGGAAGCTATCGAATATGAAGGGCCAGACAGTGTCTGTGCGGTAATCCTCGAACCTGTACAGAACTCCGGTGGATGTTTCGCTCCACCACCTGGTTACTTAGAGCGAGTCCGTGAGATTTGCGATCAGTATGACGTCTTACTTATTGCAGATGAAACGATCACTTCATTCGGACGTATTGGTGACTACTTCGCCATGAGTCGTTTTGGCGTGACTCCTGACATCATCACGTGCGCAAAGGGCCTCACCTCTGGCTACTCACCATTGGGCGCAATGATCGCGCATGAGCGCCTCTTCGAGCCCTTCAAGCACGGCACCAACACCTTCTTGCATGGTTTTACCTGGGGTGGTCATCCAACTTCTGCAGCGGTGGCTCTCGCCAACCTCGATATCTTTGAACGAGAAGGCCTCAACCAGCGTGTGAAAGACAACGAAGCGCTGTTCTTGCAACATCTCAACACCCTGCGCGATTTACCAATTGTGGGCGATGTGCGAGGCATGGGCTACTTCTATGGCATTGAACTTGTGAAAGACAAGGCCACCAAAGAAACCTTCAGCGAGGAAGAGTCTGAGCGACTCTTGCGTGGCTTTGTGTCCAAGGCCATGTTCGCAAACGGGCTCTACTGTCGATCGGATGATCGCGGTGACCCAGTGGTTCAGGTAGCGCCTGCGCTGATCGCTGGAGAAGAGCAATTCGAAGAGATGACACAGATTCTTCGCAGTGTGCTTACTGAAGCCTGGAACATTATTTAAATTATTACGCCTTGGTGCTTTTGAGAAGCGGCGTGATCGCATCCAGAACACGAACATCCTCAATGGTGCCTGGCACTGCTTCAGGTCGACCATCGGCAATGCCCCGCATCGTGCGGCGAAGGATCTTTCCGGAGCGAGTTTTCGGCAGCGCTGGAACTATCACTACTTCCTTAAGCGACGCAACCGCACCAATCTCATTACGAATTGACTGAACAATCTCTTTTTCTAACTGAACAGGGTCTATTTCTGATCCTGATTTCAGTACAACAAAGGCACGCGGGATCTGACCCTTGAGCTGGTCCTGCACACCGATCACAGCACACTCAGCCACGAGCGGGTGAGAGGCAACGACTGCTTCCATTGACCCAGTAGAAAGACGGTGACCCGCAACGTTAATGACATCGTCGGTTCGACCAAGCACGTATACATAGCCCTCGTTGTCGATCATGCCGCCATCACCAGTGGTGTAGTAACCATCAAACGTCGACAAGTATGAATCGATGTAGCGTTGATCGTTACCCCAGAGCGTGGGCAATGTTCCAGGCGGCATCGGCAGTTTGATCACAATTGAGCCTTCGACACCCGGCGCAACCTGTTTTCCTTCACCGTCCACTACGTGAACGAAGAATCCCGGAACCGCCACGGTTGGAGATCCCGGCTTTATTGTCATTGGCTCTAAGCCGCGCAAATTCGCGGCAATGGGCCACCCTGTTTCGGTCTGCCACCAGTTATCGATCACGGGAACCTTGAGGTGCTTTGTAGCCCAGTGATAGGTATCGGGGTCAAGTCGCTCCCCTGCTTGAAATAGCGCCTTCAATGAACTCAAGTCATAATTTGCGATCAAGGCACCTTCGTGATCTTCTTTCTTGATCGCACGAATTGCTGTTGGCGCACAGAAAAGTGCATTGATCTTGTATTCATCAATCATTCGCCAGAATGCTCCGGCATCCGGAGTTCCTACTGGTTTTCCCTCGTACATGACAGTGGTTGCACCCGCAATAAGCGGTGCGTAAACAATGTAGGAATGACCGACCACCCAACCAACGTCTGAGGCAGCCCAAAACACATCCCCTGGACCGATGTCATACACATTGCCAAGTGACCATTGCATGGCAACGGCATGACCACCGTTATCGCGGACAACGCCTTTTGGTTTTCCTGTGGTTCCTGATGTGTACAGAATGTAAAGCGGATCTGTGGCTTGGACACTCACACAATCATGGGGTTCAGCAACAGCCAGCAAATCAGCCCAGTCGTGAACGCCATCATGTAGTTGGGCCACTAACTCAGGTCGCTGGAATACAACAGTGGCAGCAGGCTTGTGTTGACTTAACGAGATAGCCTCATCAACCAACGGCAGATAAGCAATGGTGCGACTTGGCTCCACACCACAAGAAGCAGCCACGATAACTTTTGGTGCTGCATCATCTATGCGCGCGGCCAACTCCGCGGGTGCAAAACCTCCAAACACCACCGAATGGACAGCTCCTAAGCGCGCAGTTGCAAGCATTGCCACAACGGCCTCAGGAATCATCGGCATGTAAATAACAACTCTGTCACCCTTGCCTATGCCGAGGTTTGATAACACACCAGCGAATCGGCTGACTTGATCTAATAATTCCGTGTAACTCACAGTGCGTTTACTGTCTGTCACCGGACTGTCGTAGATGATGGCGTTGCGTTCACCATGACCAGCCAGCACATGGCGATCAACAGCGTTGAAACACGTGTTGAGTGCACCGTCGGGAAACCAACGAAAGATTGGTGCCTCAGAAGCATCGAGTGCCTGCTTTGGAAACGCATTCCAAGTTATGCCTCGTGCAGCGACCAGCCAAAAGTATTCAGGATCGGTCTCGGCCAAACGGTATGCAGCTTCATATGAACCCATATACGAAGTCTACGACTCTGCACTTTCTGAATCAGGCTTCGAAGATTTACGAGCAAGAATGGATTTTTGAGCCGTCGAAGACACGACTTTGAGCATCACAGCTATGAAACCAATATCAATCGCCATTTGGAGCATGCAGGCCATGCGCGCGCCATCACTCACAGGAGTGATATCCCCGAAACCGACCGTGGCCAAAACTGTGAGCGCGAAATAGAAGGCGGTGAAGTGATCAAGTGGCTCGGTGAAGGAAGCTGGATTTGATGCGGACTGCATGACGTATACAGCAGCAAATATCGCCAAAAAGGCAGCAGCGATGAGCACCATCGCCTCAATCGCGCGCAAGCTTGGGAATCGTGCATGTTGAATTTTGTGAATCTGACGCCGAAAAATATAGATGTATACGACGACCCCAATGCATAAGACACCTATGGGTAAAGCTATAGAACCATCCACTTGTTCAGGCACGAGGGACAGTGCCCACAGGATCACCGCTATCCCAAAGGCACCCCGCATGACCGAGCCGAAAATGATTCCAGCCAGTTGCCATGTTGAATAGTGAGCAAACGCTGGTGTTTGAGTCATCGTCCTTGCCTCTCAGGCAGAATTATTCGACTGTGGCTGCAGCAAGTTGACCGCAGGCACCATCGATTTCACGCCCACGAGTATCGCGCACCGTGACCCGCACACCTCGGTTTCGAAGAATGCGCACAAATGCTGCTTCATCTCGAGGCAATGATGCCGTCCACTGGGAACCCGGGGTTGGATTAAGTGGAATGAGATTGACATGCACAAGCTCACCTTCAAGAAGGCGTGCAAGTTTTTCAGCGCGGAACGCCTGGTCGTTTATACCTTTAATCAATGCGTATTCAATACTCAAGCGTCGATGCGTTTTATCGACATATTCCCAACAAGCATCAAGAACTTCAGCAATCGGATAACGAGTATTAATCGGAACCAAGGTGTCACGGAGTTCGTCATCAGGTGCGTGTAGCGAAAGTGCCAGAGTTACAGCCATACCTTCATTAGCCAGATCGCGGATGCGAGGAACCAAGCCAACAGTGGAAACAGTTATCCCGCGCGCGCCAATGCCCATACCGGCTGGTGCTGGGTCATTTATGCGATGCAAGGAGTCAATTACTGCGTTGTAATTGGCCAGTGGCTCTCCCATACCCATGAATACAATGTTCGAGACCCGACCAGGTCCGCCGGCAATTTCATCGCGCTCTAATGCGCGTGCACCTGCAAGAACTTGCTCAACAATTTCCGCGGTCGAAAGATTACGTTGTAGACCACCTTGACCTGTGGCACAGAAAGGGCAGTTCATGCCACAACCTGCTTGGCTTGATATACACATCGTTACGCGGTCTGGGTATCGCATCAAAACACTCTCAATGAGAGCACCATCATGTAGCCGCCACAGAGTCTTCACTGTCTGGCCTTCATCGCATGCAATTGTGCGAACAGGTGTTAACAATGTTGGAAGCAACGCTTCTTTCACTGTGCCACGGGCATCTGCTGGAAGATCAGTCCACTCCTCTGGGTTGTCAGACAGACGATTAAGCCACTGCCGTGAGACCTGATCTGCACGAAAACCCGGTAGGCCCAATTCCTTGAAGGCTTCTTTGCGCGCCGCCAGATCAAGATCCATCAGATGCTTAGCTGGCTTACCACGGCGAGGTGCTTCGAAAACAAGTTCGCCTGGCAGAGGTGGGGTTGTCATACCGATCCTAAGAACAACGTAAATAACGCCCACGAGGTGAAGGCGTTTGGAATAAGTGAATCAAGTCGGTCCATGATGCCACCATGGCCTGGAAGTAACCGACCCATGTCTTTGACACCCATGTCGCGCTTCACAGCCGACTCAGCAAAGTCACCCGCAGTTGCGGTAATCGTCAGCACAATGCCCGCAATCGCTCCCTGCCACCAGGGTGCGTCAAGCAACCAGACGAACCCTGCCATGCCCAGAGCAATTTGCAAGATGAACGAGCCAACCAAGCCTTCCCATGATTTCTTTGGGCTGATCGAGGGAGCAATTGGATGCTTACCAAAAAACACACCTACGGCATAGCCGCCCACGTCATTGCCTACTGTCAGTGCAACGAATACCAGAACGCGCAACGGGCCGTTGTCAGCAGACAGTGTCAACATTAAGAAACTTGCCATAAACGGTAGATATGCAACTACAAACAAACTCGCCGTTACATCTTTCACGTAGCCGTCGCTCCCGCGAGGAATGCGCACGAAGATGACGGCGAGAACTGTGATACCCATAACTACTGTTTGGCCTGTCAGCCCATACCAAAATGCAGCAAGCGGCATGACTGCGGCGGCTAAAGCAACTGTGATGCGCTCGAGATGAATCCCCGACTGCTTGAAGGCATTGCTGAATTCCAAAACAGCAATAACCATCGCCACGGAGACCAGCACACCAAACGTCCACCGATAGGTAAACAACGTAAGACAGATCAGAGCAATGAGCCCCACACCGGTCGCGATTGCAGCAGGCAAGTTCCGCCCAGCCCGCGGCTTGCGGGCTGGAGCCGACGAGCCGACCGGATCAGACACCACTACACCTCGAGCAGTTCTGCTTCTTTGTGCTTCAAGATTTCGTCAATGTGTTCAACATGCTTGTGAGTGATCTCATCGAGATGCTTTTCGCCCCGACGCACATCATCTTCGCCGACATGTCCATCTTTTTGTAGTTTGTCGAGTTGGTCTTTGGCTGATCGGCGTACATTTCTCACCGAGATTCGTGCATCTTCAGCCTTGTTCTTTGCAACCTTGATGAACTCCTTGCGGCGCTCTTCGCTCAGTTGCGGCAATGAAACTCGAATTATGTTGCCGTCAGAGGTTGGGTTGATGCCAAGATCGCTGTCTCGCAATGCTTTTTCGATTTCGTTAAACGCGCTTTTGTCGTATGGCGTAATGATGATCATGCGAGCTTCCGGGATGGCAATGGATGCAAGCTGAGCTACGGGCGTGTAGGCACCGTAATAGTCAACGACAACCTTGTTGAACATCGAAGCATTTGCACGGCCTGTGCGAACGGTTGCGAAATCCTCACGTGCAGCAGCGATGGCTTTGTCCATCCGCTCTTCAGCATCCATTAAGATCTCGTCGATTTGCTCGCTCATGTAGTGCTCCTAGATTCAAACGTGGGTAGACATGAAATTACTGGGTCGACACCAAAGTGCCGATAGTTTCACCGCGTACAGCTCGAGCGATATTGCCCTCAACAAGCAAGTTGAACACCACGAGTGGAAGATCGTTATCGCGACAAAGACTTATTGCTGTTGCATCCGCAACTTTGAGGTTTTGGGTCAACACATCGTCATGAGTGAGGCGGTCGTAACGCTTTGCATTCGCGTTGGTGCGTGGATCATCGTCATAGACGCCATCTACACCCTTGGCCATAAGGACCACTTCTGCACCAACCTCAAGTGCACGTTGTGCTGCAGTTGTATCGGTAGAGAAATACGGCTGACCAAGTCCAGCACCAAAGATCACTACCCGTCCCTTTGACAGGTGTCGCATGGCCTTGCGCGGAATGTACGGCTCAGCAACCTGTCCCATCGTGATTGCCGTTTGTACACGGGTTTCAATCCCAGCTTTTTCACAGAAATCTTGAAGTGCAAGGCAGTTCATCACCGTGCCAAGCATTCCCATGTAATCGGCACGCGCACGATCCATACCGCGCTCAGAGAGTTGGGCTCCGCGGAAATAGTTTCCGCCGCCAATGACCACGGCAACTTCAGTGCCACCGTTGACGACATCTGCTATCTGGCGTGCTATCGATGCGACCACATCAGGATCAACACCAAGGCCTCCACCACCTGCGAAGGCTTCACCGGAAAGTTTGAGGAGTACGCGACTCCAACCACCTTCGGGAACCGAAGGCCAGGTCGAGATAGTTCCATCAAGGGACGGCTGGACGGCTCCTGAACTTGAAGATTGAGCCATCGCTGTAATCCCTTCCCTGTCTCGACCTGACCTTACCGGGCTTTTATTGACCGATCTCGATTCGAGCGAAACCTGTTACTTCGGTATTTGCTTCCTTGAGGACTGCAGCCACTGTCTTCTTCTGCTCAACCACGCTTGCCTGCTCCAACAGGACGTTGTCCTTGAAGAAGCTGTTCACTCGGCCTTCGATGATTTTTGGCATTGCTGCTTCTGGCTTGCCTTCTTCCTTGGCAGTTGCCTCGGCGATGCGGCGCTCAGTTTCAACAGTTTCAGCTGGCACTTCTTCGCGGGTCAAGTACGAAGGACGCATGGCAGCAATCTGCATGGCAGTCGCACGAGCTGCTTCTTCGCTACCGGTGTACGCAACTAGCACGCCTACCTGGGCTGGAAGGTCAGCTGAGCGCCGGTGCATGTAGACGCTGACAGGAGTTGGAAGAACAGCAACACGGCCGATTTCCAACTTTTCGCCAATGACGCCGGCCATTTCGCCGATCGCTTCTTCAGCTACGCGGCCGTCGGCAAGCTTGACTGCCTTTGCGCCTTCAGCATCCGTCACATTGTTCGCAACAACAGCCTGTGCAATTGCGTTAGCAAGAGTCAGGAAGTCTTCGTTCTTTGCGACGAAGTCAGTTTCACAAAGTAATTCAACAAGCACGTTGTCGATATTTACGACAAGTCCGTTTGAAGCTTCGCGCTCTGCGCCACGCTTTGCTGCCTTTGCGGCACCTGAAACGCGCAGGATTTCAACGGCTGCGTCGAAGTCGCCGTTTGATTCTTCCAAAGCCTTCTTGCATTCCATCATGCCAGCGGCCGTGTGGTCGCGAAGCTTCTTTACTTCAGCGGCAGTGATATTCGCCATGGTGATGTGAGTCCTTATGTTGTGTGGTCAGTTCATGTTTCAGTGGCCGCCCGACGTATCGAGCAGCCACTGAAATGAGTTATGCGGTTGGTGCCTCTGTAGCAGCGTCAGCTGCGACGACGGCTGCTGCAGCTTCAGTAGCTGCTGCTTCTGCGCCAGCGAGAAGCTCACGCTCCCACTCAGCGAGTGGTTCTGCAGCTGCATCGGTGTTGCCGCTTGCGCGGTTTGCGCGAGCCAACAAGCCTTCTGCAACAGCATCCGCAATGACGCGAGTCAGCAATGCAACTGAGCGGATTGCGTCGTCGTTCCCTGGGATTGGGTAGTCAACTTCGTCTGGATCACAGTTGGTGTCGAGCATTGCGATAACTGGGATACCAAGCTTGTGAGCCTCACCAACTGCGATGTGCTCCTTCTTGGTATCAACTACCCAAAGTGCTGATGGGGTTTTCCCCATTTCGCGGATACCACCAAGGGTCTTCGAAAGCTTGTCCTTCTCACGACGCATCATCAGGAGTTCCTTCTTGGTGAAACCTGAGCCAGCAACCTTGTGCAGGTCCATGACCTCAAGTTCCTTCAAGCGTTGAATTCGCTTTGACACAGTCTGGAAGTTGGTGAGCATGCCGCCCAACCAACGCTCATTGACATACGGCATGCCAACGCGAGTTGCTTGTTCAGCAATTGCATCGTGACCCTGCTTCTTGGTGCCAACGAACATGATGGTGCCACCGTGAGCAACGGTTTCCTTCACATATTCGTAGGCAGCATCAATGAAGCCCAGTGACTGCTGCAAGTCAATGATGTAGATGCCATTGCGTTCCGTCAGAATGAAACGCTTCATCTTTGGATTCCAGCGACGGGTCTGATGCCCGAAGTGAACGCCGCTATCGAGTAGCTGGCGCATGGTTACAACTGCCATGACGGCACTCCTTTAGCGCGCAAGCTTGCGCTTACGCATCGGTTCTTGGCTCTCACCGGTTGGCTTGAGCCCCTGACGATCCACCGAGCTGCACCTACCGAAGTAGGACCGAGCAGCTCGTCTGCACCACTGGGTGCAGCACGGGATCGTGCGAATTCCCCATTGCTGAGGTGGATTCATTCTAGGGCCTAGCGACCTGTGCTCTATCCACAGGCCAAACCAGCACTGGGCTGCCATCCACAGGCGGGAAATCTGGATGGATTCAGGTGCTTTTTCACCCCAAGATGGCCAAATGTTTCTACAGGTTGTGGCTCTGGCGACTGCCACTTGGCTGGCACCCATCCCTGGCGCCTTGGTTGATCAGGATTTCAATCCGCCCACCAAGGCGTGGGGTGCCGGTCATCGAGGGGTGGATTTTGAGGCTGAGCCGGGAACCGAGGTGCTGGCAATCGGCCCGGGCACGGTGCGGTTCGTTGGTGATATCGGGGGCAAACCGGTGGTTGTTATTGAACACCCAAGCCTTGGACTGCGATCGACCTACGAGCCCGTGGTCGCAATCGTTGAGGTTGGACAGGTGGTTACTACGGGCGACCCGATTGGCGAAACAGCGCAAGAGGGCGGGCACTGCGCTGGCCACTGCTTACATCTAGGACTCAAAGGACCGGGCAAGCATGACTACCGAAATCCCATGCGGTTCATCAACGACGGTTTCGCCGTACTGAAAGCGCCCAACTCCTAATTGTCAGCTGCCCTCGGGTGCGCTTGGTCAAACGCCGAACGAAGACGCTCAACTGACACATGCGTATAACGCTGGGTGGTTGCCAACGAAGCATGCCCAAGAAGTTCTTGAACAGCCCGCAGATCCGCACCGCCTTCTAAAACATGCGTGGCTGCCGAATGGCGCAAACCATGCGGTGCGAGCGTTGGGACATCTGCTGCCCCAGTGAGGCGAACGACCACCATGCGCGCGGTTCGTGGATCTAGTCGGGCACCCCGAACTCCTAGGAATAACGCTGACCCCGACTGCTCGTGTGCCAAATGCTCACGCGCTGCCACCCAGACCTCGAGTGCCGTCTGCGATGGAACGCCAAATGGCACAACGCGCTCTTTGCGACCCTTACCCATCACTCGGAGTGTGCGACTCCTCCACTGCACATCATTGCGGTCAAGCGCGCACAGTTCAGATACACGAATGCCAGTGCCATAGAGCACTTCGATGATGGCGCGATCACGAATAGCAACAGGATCACCCTCGAGGCTTTGTTCTGCCGCGAGATCCATCACCCGCGCAGCTTGGGATACATCCAAAATTGTCGGCAGCTTTTGCTGAACTTGTGGACTCTTCAATCTACGCCCTGGATCTATGTCAACCAATCCACGGCGCTCACACCACGAAGTGAAAGCACGCACTGACGCTGCTCTTCGGGCGATTGTGCTACGCGCATGACCAGCTGCATGTTGTTCACCTAGCCAACTACGCAACAAAGACAGATCAATCTGTATGACTTCCTCGCATTGATGCGAGGTTGCGTAAGTCAACATCTCGCAGACATCAGATGAATAGGCACGAACCGTATGTTCACTTCGGTCACGTTCCAAAGTGAGAAATCGAACGAAGCCATCTAATGCAGCAGCAAGTGCTGGCGCGATTGGCATTTCGTTGGTTTTCACTCCCCCATGGTCGCAAACGATCTGCCCTTCGCACGTTCAGGCGCGCACAAGTCGCCAAAGATGATCCTCTTGCCGAATGAAGCCCTCGACTTCCAAAACACCAAGTGCAATCAGCACCTCTCGCAGTGACAAGCCAGTCGTCAACATCAAGACTTCTGCAGGTTTTCCACGTCGCAATGGCACAGCATCGAGCACCTTTTTTTGTATTGGCGTGAGCACATCAGTCGGGCGAGATTGAACGGACTCAAGATTTGAGGTGAGTTGCTGGTCACCAAGCATCGCCGCAACGTCTTGCCATTGCGTGGCAAGAATCGCTTTGCCTTCATTGATGAGTTGATGGCATCCAATTGATGCGGGAGATGTCACCGCCCCAGGGACAGCAAAAAGTGGGCGATTTAATCTGTTTACAAAATTAGCCGTCGATGTGGTGCCCGATCGTGAACCAGCTTCGACAACTACCGTACCCCGACTCAGGGCAGCAATAATCCGATTACGCGACAAGAATCTCTGCCGCATTGCAGGTGATCCAGGTGGTGATTCAGAAATCAATAGTCCAGTGTCCGCAATGTTTGCGAGTAAGGATTCATGGGCACGCGGGTATGACACATCCACTCCGCAAGCGAGTACACACACGGTGACTCCACCGACACTGAGCACTCCTTGATGCGCTGCCCCATCGATTCCCAACGCTCCACCAGAAATAACCACCCAGCCTCTATCTGACAAGCGTGCACTCCAGTCACGAGCAACGAAGCGCCCATATGGCGAGCAATCGCGAGCACCAACTATCGAAAGGGAGCGCACTGCCGCCAGCCGTACATCAGGAGTACCCACGACCCAGAGCACAAACGGGCGTTCATGCCCTAAGTCATTGAGTTGACTGGGCCATTCAGGGGAATCTCGAAACACGAGCCGCGTTGAGCAACGGTCAAGCTCTCGAACTGCTGTGGTGAATGAGAATGCACGCAACCTGGCTTGCAAGCCTTCCGACTCTCTTTTAGGAATTAATCCTCGTCGAATCGCTTCGATTGCTTCAATCGGGCCAACTTCTTCAATGAAGAATTGCATGCGCTCATCATTGGGTTCTATGACGTGCGCCAGTAACAGTAATGCTTCGTTGGTGTCCATCAGTCGAAACTCTCGCCTCGCATTGTCAAGGCAAGTGCCATATGTTCTGCGCTCACCACATCAGCATCTTCTAAATCGGCAATGGACCAAGCCAAACGAAGCACACGATCACTCCCTCGTGGGTTAAGCCCTGCGTTTTCCGCAAGCGTGAGAAGGGCCATTGCTTTGCCTGTCGGGGAATACTTGGTGCGCAAGATATTCCCTACTGCCTGCGCATTAAGGTCCCAAGATTCATCGCGCCAACGATGCGATGCTTTCTTGCGCGCCTGACTAACTCGTTCAGCTATGACGGCGCTGCTTTCAGCTGATGGCATCCGAAGATGCGCATTTGTTGGTTTGGTCAACGTCAAACGAATATCAATTCGATCCATTAACGGGCCTGAAAGTTTATGGCTATATCTACGCTTCGCCGCAGAATCACAGGCGCAAAGGCTAGCCGCACCCGTTGCATTGCCACATGGACATGGATTTGCAGCAAGAACTAGCTGAAATCGCGCAGGTGCATTCACCACATGACCAACGCGCATGAGAGCTAGGGTTCCTTGCTCTAATGGTTGCCGCATTCCTTCGAGCGCCGGCCGCGCAAACTCGGGTGCTTCATCAAGAAAGAGCACCCCGTGGTTGGCCAAACTCAGAGCACCTGGAATTAATACACCAGCGCGCACCGTACCCAACATTGCACCAGTTGAAATTGAATGATGTGGGGCGATCAAAGGAGGTCGGTGGATTAAACCTTGCCCTGAGGCGATTCGCCCAGCCAATGTGTGCAGCGACGTAACATCAAGGGCTTGCTGATGTGTGAGATCCGGAAGAATTGTGATGAAGCGTTGCGCCAACATTGTTTTACCAACACCTGGCTCACCTACCATTGCGATGTGGTGACCACCCGCCGCCGCTACCTCTAACGCGAATCGAGATTGTTCATGCCCTCGAACATCACTGAAGTCGCCAAAGTCGTCTATTGACACCTCAACCCGTGCACTCCTTACCGGCGCACCAACTCCTTCACCACGCAACACTTCCACGACATGACGCAGATTTTGTACGGCAACTACTTCAACCCCGTGGATTTCGGATAACTCACCAGCATTTTCAACACTTGCCACGATGCGACGTACGCCATGGCGATGCGCGGCAATCCCAACTGCCAATGCCCCAGGTACCGGTTTGATTGCACCATCGAGTCCGAGTTCACCGATGTACACGCATTCGGTAGCAAGTTGGGGTAGTTGATTCGATGCCACCAGAAGGGCCAGCGCTATAGGTAAGTCCAACGACGTACCTGTCTTTGGTAAATCAGCTGGACTCAATCCGATGGTGATACGTGAATTAGGCCAGGTAAAACCAGAGTTAACGAGTGCAGAACGTGCCCGCCAGCGTGATTCTGAGACTGAGGCCTGTGCAAGACCAACGACACCAACAGTTGGTAGACCTTGCGCGACGTCAACTTCCACTTTGACCATGAGGCCGCTTAGCCCCGAAGGAACTACCCCCCACGCTTGCGCCAACGTCATGACAAGTCGCGCAGGTGCTCGACGACCGGCCCGCCCCAGGCAGGTTGGGTCACACTCACGAGGTCGATGCGTACATCAGGGATATAGACCTGGTGCGCTTCAAGCCACCGATAGGCCAACCCTCGTAGACGCCGAAGTTTTCGTGCCGTTATTGCCTCGGCAGGTGTACCTACTTGATGTGAGCTGCGGGTTTTGACTTCGCAAATCACTAGCGTGCCTGAATCCCTAGCAACTATGTCGATCTCACCTACATTGCAGCGCCAGTTGCGTTCCAAAATATGCATTCCGGCTTGAAGCAAAAACTGCTCTGCGATGTCTTCCCCGTACTTTCCTAATGCCTGATTACGTCGCATCTCGACCTCCCGAAACCAATGTGGGATATCAAGACCAGCAACACCAACGTGTCAGGTCAATCTGTGGACAGGATCCACGAACATCAAAGGTTGGGGATAACTTTTAGTAACAACTCACCGAGGTCGGTTCTATCTCGTCTACAGAACGGTCATACGTCCAAAACTGCATTCTGGCTTTTTGGCCGGATCTGATTGAATTTACGGAGTCAATCGAGTCATCCACGACGGTGCTGCCATTGAGGAAATTGACATTGACATATGCCCCATCTGGACAACCTTCCTTACTCACGATGTCAAGAGTCCAGTACCAACATGAGGGCCCTGACCCGCAAGGATCTTTAGCACCTTTAATCCACTTGCCTGCGACTTCGTCGGTCATTTCGAAAAATCCTTTGGGGAACCATGGAGCTTCCTGGGTAAGCAGATCTGAAACTTCAGGTGTCGCTGAAGGTTGCGGTGCCACAGTTTGTTCAGACGTGCTACCCGAGCACGCACTTACAAATAGCAACATTGGTACCGCGATGATGAACCTTCGCAAGAGTTTCAATTCGACCACCCTCGTTTTGCCGTGGACTCCAAATATTTATCGACATTTTAACCACAGAAGACATCGATACCCCTTGGAAGGATCAAACTCCTAAGTCAACCCAGGTAGCTTCCAACTGCGTCGATGTTCTATTGACGCACCGTGCGCAGCTAACGCTGCGATGTGTCCAGGAGACGCATAACCCTTGTTGTCTTCCCAGCCATAGGCTGGATGAACGCTCGAAAGCTTTACCATCATCGCGTCGCGCTCAACCTTTGCCAGCACACTGGCAGCAGCAACCGAGACACATGTGCGGTCTGCTTTCACCTGAGTGATCACTGGCGGCACTGAACTCAGTACATCGCTACCCAATTCGAGAAAAGACGCTTGCTCGGGTGGAGTGAACCAATCATGACTACCGTCCAGGAGAACGACTGCCGGTTCAGTGTGCAATTGAACGAGGGCTCGATGCCCTGCAAGTCGTAGCGCTCCGATTATTCCGAAGTCATCAATTTCCGCAGGACTGGCGTGACCAACTGCGAAGTCACATGCCCATTCTCGAATTTTTGGAACAAGTGCATTTCGGACGGCAGGGGAAAGTTCTTTACTGTCGCGCACTCCTTGAAGGGAATTACGTACGGTTGCATCGATCACCACGATGCCAACGCTTACTGGACCCGCGAGTGAGCCTCGACCTACTTCGTCGACTGCTGCGAGACTGACGTAACCATCTTTCAGTAGGCCTCGCTCAACACTCAAGTTGGGACCAGTCATGGAAAGTGCGCCTTACTGAGTTGCAATAGTTGTTGCGTTATTCAGCGCGGGGTTCGCGAAGGTTTCTGGAATAGGTAGTGTACTCAATCTCTTAATCGGCCACAGTACGACAAATGCTCTGCCAACCACATTATCCACGGGCACACCGCCGCTGTTGTCTTCAAGGTGATAGCGCGAATCTCGTGAGTTTCCGCGATTGTCACCCATAACAAAGATCGAATCCTTTGGCACAGTGATATCAAACTGAATCTGATTTGTGGGTTGTACAACGTACGGCTCATCAAGAGCAACGCCGTTGAGGACAATCCGTTGTTGCGTATCGCAGCACACCACATGATCGCCAGCAACACCAATTGCACGCTTCACCAAATCGCTACCGCTGTCGCTTGGCACTAACCCAATAAAAATCATGAAAGTATTGATTGCTCCACGCACACCAGTTGGTCCTGGCTCTGGTGCGCCGAGCCATCCACCTGGATCACGGAAAACAACTACTTCACCTCGCGAGACACCACCAAAGTGCGTGGTGATCTTGGAAGCAACTATTCGGTCGTTCGGCATCAGAGTGTTTTCCATTGATTCACTCGGTACATAAAAAGCTTGAACCAAGAAAGCACGCACAATTGCCGACAACACAAGGGCACTGACGACGATCACACCGAATTCACGTAATCCAGCAAGGAAGCCAGTCTTCTTTGCGCCACTCGGTGCCGCTTCGTCTTCGACCTGCTCTTCGGTGCTCACTGCGCCACCTTTGCATACGAATCAGGAATGGCAACACTGCCCCAACGCGACGGAGGCCACACAACTGCCATCACTCTCCCGACCACCTTTGAAGTGGGAACCATCCCGCCACCAGGATCACCAAGGTGCGCTCTGGAGTCAGCACTTGCAGACCTGTGGTCACCCATCACCCACAACTTGCCCTCGGGCACTACTGCATCGAAGGCCATCACACTGGGCGCGTCACCCGGATAGAGATACCTCTCATCAAGTGGCACACCATTGATCAGCAGTCTGCCTTGCGCATCGCAACACTGCACGTGGTCACCTGCAACACCAACGACACGCTTCACAAAGTCACTGCCATCGGGAGAAACCACACCTAAGGACTGACCAAGGCTGACGAGCAAACCAGAAATGGGATCACGGGTAGTAGCGGAATTGGCTGGAACGAAGGAGTCCGTTCCGTCGAAGACCACGACGTCGCCACGTTCTATTGGACGTGAGTGGTAGACCAAACGGTTGACTAACACGCGATCGCCGACATTCAGCGTGCTCTCCATTGATCCCGAAGGAATGGAGAATGGCTTAACAACGAAAGCCGATACGAGCAACACCAATACGACTGCACCCAACAGGGTCAGTGGCAGATCCCACCGAGAATGTTTGGGCACAGCGAAAGGACTAGTCCTCTGACTTGGTAGGTGCGTTGTCGCGCTTCTCGCGGATCTTGGCTTTCTTGCCACGGAGATCGCGGAGGTAGTAAAGCTTTGCGCGACGCACATCGCCACGGCTGACAACTTCAATCTTCTCAATGATTGGAGTGTGCAGTGGGAATTTACGTTCAACACCGGTGCCATAAGAGATCTTGCGAACTGTGAAAGTTTCGCCAATACCTGAACCGGAAATGCCAATGACTACGCCCTGAAAGAGCTGTACACGAGTCTTGTTGCCTTCGACGACCTTGACGTGCACCTTGAGGGTGTCGCCAGCGCGAAATTCTGGGATGTCGGTACGTAGGCTGGCTACGTCAACAATGTCGAGCGTCTTCATGATCATTCACTTCCTGCAGGAGCCACAGGTCTCCCACGGTGGGGTTAGAGGAAATTGCTACCCATGCATCCGAGTCCCCTGTGGCAGAGCACCGGCGCGGTGGGCCCCAGAAGTGTGCCACAAGCTGGCTCTAGACCCCAACTCGCCTCACGACTAGCCCCCCCCCTGATCGGCTGGGGCTCATTGTTCTCGGGCGCAGGAATGCCAAAACTAAAGATCTGGGCGCATCTCATCTGTACGTAGCTGTGCCTGGTCACGTCGCCATTGGGCGATGTTTCCATGATGGCCACTCATTAATACTTCAGGCACAGCAATGCCACGCCATTCTTGTGGCTTGGTATACACGGGACCCTCAACCAGCGCGCCATCTTCAGTCAGTGAAAACGAATCATCGATTGCACTTGTCTGGTTGCCCAACACACCTGGGATCAGGCGACCAACAGCTTCAACAATGACCATCGCTGCGACTTCACCACCGGCCAGCACATAATCGCCAATCGTTACTTCTGCAACGCCATTCCAATCATCACGCGTGGCGTAGTGCTGCATCACGCGCGTATCAATACCTTCATAACGTCCACATGCAAACACCAGCCATGACTCTGTGCTCCAAGTTTGGGCGAGCGACTGGGTGAATCGCTCACCTGACGGCGTTGGTACAACCAGTGTTGGTTTGCCTTGACCCGACTCTCGAATCTCGTCAAGTGCGCTCCCCCAAGGCTCAGGCAGCATCACCATGCCTGGTCCTCCGCCATAAGGCGTGTCATCAACGGTGTTGTGGCGATCATTTGTCCACGTACGCAAGTCATGTAGTCGCAGATCTATGAGTCCACTTTCAACAGCTTTTCCAATGAGCGAGAGCTGCAACGGCGCGAGATAGTTCGGAAAAATGGAAACAATGTCGATACGCATGATTACTCCGACTCGACTGAATCGAGATCTTCAAGTAAACCAGCAGGCGGGTTGATCACGATGCGCTTGGCAACGACATCAACTGTTGGCACAAATTGGCCAATGAACGGGATGAGTACCTCTGAGGTGTCTGCTCGAGTAACGCTGAGCATGTCCTGACTTGGTAAGTGAATAACCTCAGTAACAACCCCAACTCGAGTGCCGTCGATCAGCTCAACAGCGCAGCCCTCAAGCTGATCGTCATAGAACTCATCTGGATCGTCAGGCAACTCGCTGGGATCGCGATCAATCTCCAACAAGGTATTGCGCAAGGTCTCCGCCCAGGAACGGTCATGAATACCTTCGAACTTGATTAACAACCGGCCAGAATGCCAATGGACCGCTTCAACTGTTAAGAGTTGAAGCGGTCCATCAATAACAAACTGTGCGCCAGGGGCAAATCGCAAATCGGGTTCATCCGTACGTGGTTCAACGGTGACTTGACCGCGAATCCCGTGTGGCTTACCGATGCGTCCGACAACGACGCGCATGGTCAGTTAGCGCTCAGCTACGTCGAGGAAGTCGATTCGCACGCCACGACCGCCATTGAGGGCAGCCAAGACATTGCGAAGCGCAGTCGCCGTGCGACCACCACGACCGATAACACGGCCCATGTCTTCTGGATTCACGCTCACATTAAGCGTGGTACCGCGACGCTGAGACTTTTCTGAAACGTTGACATCTTCTGGATGGTCAACGATGCCACGCACGAGGTGACCTAAGGCCTCTTCGAGCATCAGGCCGTGGTCTCTTCTGCTGCTACTTCTTCTGCCACTACTTCAACGGTGGTTTCGGCAACTTCTGCCTCAACTACGGCTTCAGCAACGACTTCGGCTTCAGCAACTGCGACTTCTGCGACAACTTCTGCTGCAACGACATCAGCGACAACTTCAACTGGTGTCTCAAGCTTTGGCTTCTTCACGAGCTTTGGCTCGTTCGCTGCTTCTGCAACTGCTGCTTCGTAGACCGTGAGCTTGTTGACCTTTGGAGGTGCAACCTGGAGGGTTCCTTCGGTGCCTGGAAGGCCCTTGAACTTCTGCCAATCACCAGTGACCTTGAGGATGGCTTCAACTGCTGGGGTTGGAAGTGCACCAACTCCGAGCCAATAGAGCACCCGCTCACTCTTCACCTGAATGATGCTTGGGTTCTGCAATGGCTGGTAGATGCCGATCTCTTCAATCGCGCGACCATTACGAGCGGTGCGTGAGTCAGCAACAACAATTCGGTACTGCGGTGCATGGGTCTTGCCCAAGCGCTTCAACTTGATCTTTACGGCCACGGCGGGCTTATCTCCTGTTGTGTAAGGCGGTGCAAGTTCACATCTGCGTGGGGACACGTCAGCGAACGAAAACCTTGCGGACTGCTGCGCCTTGGGTTGAGAGGGTCCCTCGGTGCAACAAGTGCCCACTTAGTCTGCCAGATCCGCAGAGCAGCCACGACCACGGCACCTCAAAACAGCCTATTGGCCAAGGAGCTTCTTCAATTCCGGTGGCAATGAGCCCAAATCTGGTGGTGTCATGTCGCCTGCCGCAGTGTCAATGGGGCCGCCAACTGCACGCTTGGCCGGGTTACCGCTGCGGCCTTTGGCCCCCTTGGCAACCTTTTGCTGCTTGGGCATTTTCCCTTTGGATTTCTTGCCGCCACCCATGCCAAATCCAGGCATTCCTGGCATGGCGGGCATGCCGCCCTTGCCCATTTGCTTCATCATCACCTGCGCCTGGGCAAACCGCTCCATCAGCGAATTGACCTCTTGCACCTGTGTGCCAGAACCCTTGGCAATACGAGCACGTCGGGAACCGTTGAGCAGTTTTGGATCCTGACGCTCAGCAGGGGTCATCGACTGGATAATCGCCGCCACGCGGTCAAGATCCTTGTCATTCACCTGATCGAGCTGAGCCTTCATATCGCCCATGCCAGGCAACATGCCGAGCACTTTGCCAAGCGAACCCATCTTCTTGACGGCCTGCATCTGCTCCAGGAAGTCATCCAGAGTGAAACTCTCGCCCTTAGCAACCTTGGCCGCCATGCGCTCGGTTTGCTCAGCATCAAAGGCGCGTTCGGCTTGTTCGATGAGCGTGAGCACATCGCCCATGTCCAGAATGCGACTAGCCATGCGCTCTGGGTGGAAGGTTTCAAAGTCTTCAAGTTTTTCACCCGTTGAAGCAAACATGATGGGCGCACCGGTCACGTTTTTTACCGACAGTGCTGCACCACCGCGAGCATCACCGTCGAGTTTGGTCAGCACTACGCCATCAAAGCCAACGCTGTTCATGAACTCTTGCGCAACCCGAACGGCGTCTTGACCGATCATCGCGTCAACGACGAACAAGACTTCATCAGGATTCGCTGCGGCCTTAACTTGCCGAAGTTGATCCATCAACTCGGCGTCAATTGCCAAACGGCCCGCGGTATCAACAATGACAACGTCATGAAGCTTTTGTTCAGCGAATACACGCGCATCACGCGTTACCTTGACTGGGTCACCGACACCACTACCAGGTTCAGGCGCAAACACGGGAACGCCGGCACGCTCACCAATGACTTTGAGTTGATCTACCGCATTTGGACGCTGCAGATCTGCTGCAACCAAGATCGGTGTGTGACCTTCGCGCTTGAGCTGCACTGCCAACTTGCCGGCCAGCGTGGTTTTACCAGCACCTTGAAGACCTGCAAGCAAAATGACCGTTGGTGGATTTTTCGCGTAGCGAATTGTTCGCGTTTCGCCGCCAAGGATCGCGACAAGCTCTTCGTGAACAATCTTGACAACTTCTTGAGCTGGATTCAGCGCTCCTGAAGCTGAGGCATCCAAAGCGCGGGTTTTTACTACTGCACAGAATTCACGAACAACCGGAAGGGCAACGTCAGCTTCAAGTAAGGCAATGCGAATTTCGCGAACGGTTGCATCCACGTCTGCTTCAGTGAGCCGTCCCTTACCCCGCAGACCTTTGAAGGTAGCCGAGAGTCGGTCAGAAAGGTTGCCAAACACAGGGCTCAGGGTAACGGCTGAAGTAATTCGCCCATCACCGTCACCTTGACAGCA
>WLOE01000017.1 GCA_009699465.1 Actinomycetota bacterium
GTTCTACAGTGGATGAGGTGGCAGACCAACGCCTAGGTGCAACCCTGATCGGAGTGATATTTACCTTGTTGGTGATGCTCGCATTAACTCCACTTACCAAGCATCTTTTGGCAAGCCCTGCGGTGGATTCCAAAAAACCAAGCACGCGTGAAGAATCACCGCGAGCAAGTTCAAGTAGTTAGAACTCCCTGATCCGTGTCAAGGATTCTCGGTTCTCGGCCTAGGGTTCGCTGCAATCGCCAGCTCGTACCGTGGTTTTACCGTGGACGCCTCCAAACATATTCAAAATTCCTCAAAGGTATCCAAAGAATCAAGGTGGAAGTTAAGCAAGTTAACGGGAAAGCCAAGTTCTCGTAATGCGTAGGTCCGGGGTTCAAATCCCCGAGGCGGCTCCATCTATGTTTGAGAAGTTCGTGTATGCATGAGCGAATAACTCCTTGCATCACACGCATAGGTTTTCAATGTGTTGTTGAGTCAGGACCTGCGGCGGTCGAAGGCATAGACGAAGACCATGTGGGGGAGGGTGAGTCCCCAGACGATCGCCAAACCAAACCACAGCCACGCACCAGCAGACTCGAGCGAAGTCATTCGAGTTGCCAAGATTCCCGCGACAACGATGAATCCGATGAGCGATGGAAGGCCTCGTCGAAAGGTCAAGCCAAGCGTCTGCGCTGATACCTCTCCATAGAGGTGCTGCGCGAGTCTTGCCGTGTGGCGCAGCGCGTGCCACAAGCCGAAGTAAATGGCGAAGGCCAGTAGAGGACTTGCGAGGCAGCCCAAGGCCGTGAGCGCGACAAGTTCGAATGTTGCGCGATAATTTTTTCGCCGCACCAGAATCGCGAGCGCGACAGCGATGACGATAAACACCGCAGTTCGCACGATGAGGATCCTTACGGGTGTGACTAACTGACCCAGCTGTGGCTCGATGAGTGTGAGCGTTGCAGCAGAAGCTGGTGATGTCAGGGGAAGCAGAACAGGTGCAGAGCCCAGAGCTAGGGCGAGTACGACGCGGGATAGACCCGTCTGGGGTGGTGTGCCCCGGAGCGAACAGCTGGCTTCGATATCTCCAGTACCAAAGTGCCAGACGGTTGCGGCGAGCACGACAAGAAAGGCGGGGATAGGCGCCACGATGATGGCTGCAGTTCCAAGACCAGCGATGAGGATGTAGACCAGAGCCAGGACGCTGAATTGACCAGACGTGAGGGTGCGGCGCAGTGTCAGGTGATCCATTGCTCCGTGGGGTACACCCAAAGCCAGCGCGACGATCGCGATGGGAAGAAGCCAACTCGATACTTGGGGAGTGAGCGCCGTCGACTGGAAAGCCAATGACAGCAACACGGCCACAACGACTGCGCAGAGACCAATATTGAAGGTAGCCGAGACGGCTCCAACCCGACGGCTTGCCACCACGTAGTCAGAATGGGTGGCAGAATCGAACTTCATTCACCCACTCTGGCACTGGTGAGCGGTTACTGCAATGTTGGTACCACTGAATATTCCTGACTCGAAACCAACTAATTCGAAGCAGAGGGAGAAGTGCTTGCCGAATCAATATCAACAATGAGTAACACGGTTGGTCTAGCCGGACCCCACTCAACAAGAGCGGGCACTTCAAGGGTTTCTACATTTTCGCGCTCGATGCGTTGCGCCAGAAATGTTAGAGATGCGGCTGCCGCAAAAAAGGCACGCGAAGACCGTCAATAGAAGCTGGAAGATCAGCAACACGCTTAGTTGCTGGGTCAGTAATTGGAGTGAGTACGGCCCATCGACGAATTCGTTGAGCAGCGCGCTCGTCGTCGCTTGCCTGATCCCAAAGGTGTGCGAATGATTCAGGGAACTTCGATTCACTTACGGTGAACATGTTGTAATCGGCATCAGTCTCGCATTGAGCGCCAAACTGAAGAGTTCCTTGTGGTGCAGATTTAGCTCGTTTGCGTACAACTTTAGGCACCAGAGTAATGCGAGATGTTAATGCCGATCACGTGACGAAAAAAGCTATTTCAGCAGGAAATGCTCTGTGAGAAACCTTCTTACGCGGCGATTACTGCGGACAGACCCCCGTCTGGCAGAATGCTCTGAGCTTGCACAAGCCTAGTTCGAGGCATATGCCTTCTTGTGTGAGTCATGAAGGGAAGGCCAGCGTGAGTCACGCTGATGTGCGTGTCGGTCTATTGGCATATGGCCAAATTGGGCACGAACATAATCTCGCTGTACAGGGCACCGAAGGTCTTCAGCTCGTAGCGGTATGCGATCAAAATCCTGAGCGGCTGTGTGCAGCACAGGAGCTCGCTCCAGGGATTTCGGTATTTACTGATGCGCGAGAAATGCTTGATTCGGGCTTGTTAGATCTCGTGATCATTTCTACGCCGCCAAATAGTCATTTTGAGTGGGCGATGACTGCACTGAGCCGTGGATTGCATGTTGTAGTAGAAAAGCCAATGGCGCTCACGGCTCGCGAGTGTGATGAGCTGATGGCTCAAGCCAATGCCGCAAACCTTCTAATGGTCGTGTACCAAAACAGACGCTTCGATGCTGATTACATAACTATGGCAGCTCTGATTCGCTCGGGTGCGATCGGTGACGTATTCCACTATGAATCCTTTGTGGGTGGGTACACCGAACCATGTAGGCATTGGCACACAGATGTCGAAATCTCCGGTGGGGCAATCTTTGACTGGGGAAGTCACTTCCTGGATCAGATTCTGACTCTCTTTCCGTCGCAGGTTGCGTATGTGTCAGGTGTAAACCACAAACGACATTGGGATTTTGTTACCAATGCCGATCACGCGCATGTAACCGTCACGTTTATTGATGGAACCCAAGCAACATTTATTCATTCAGATCTTGCGGCAGCAAGAAAACCGAAGTTCTATGCGCTTGGAACACAAGGTGCAATCATCGGAGAGTGGGATTTGCGCGCGGAGCCAAAGGTTGCTGACTTACCCGCAATTCTCACCTTGCATCATCCCGACGGAACCAGTGAGCCAGTTGAACTTCTGACTGTTCCGGATTTTGCCTTCCACGCCTCAATTGTTGAACACCTCCGTAGTAGTTCGGTGATGTCTGTTACCTCCCAGCAGTCGCGCGACGTTGTCGCGGTGATGGAAGCAGCCGAAGAGTCCGCAAAAATCAACGGGTTTCCGGTAGTCCCAGAACTCTTGCGATGACGAATGTTCGCTGGGGTTTCATTGGCGCAGGAGCGATAGCCCAGTCCGCTCTTGCTGGGGCTGTTCACCAAGCAAGAAACGCGGACCTCTACGCCGTTGCAAGTCGTGATCGCGCAAGGTCAGCTTCTCTTCGTGCTGAAACTATTTATGACTCTTACGCGGAGTTGCTTCAGGATCCGTTGATTGACGCGGTGTATATCTCACTGGCAAATCATCAGCACCTTGAGTGGGTAACTCGAAGCCTTGAAGCGGGAAAGCATGTGCTGTGCGAAAAGCCATTGGGGTTGAACCCTGATGAAGTCGAACGCATGATGGCGAAGGCTCAAGAAAAACAACGTTTATTGGTTGAAGCAGTTTGGACGCGATGGCATCCACGGTTCCAACGCCTTGTGGCTGCGGTTAACTCTGGTGATGTTGGAAGCCTAGAAAAAATCACGTCAGCCTTCACATTTGAAGCAAAAATTGAAGGTAACTACCGAGCGAATCCCCAAATGGGTGGTGGTGCACTTCTTGACGTCGGTGTCTACGAAATACATTCATGGGTGGCCCTTGTTGGGTGTAGTCAGGAATTTACGGTTGCGGGGATTGAGCGGGTAGTGGGAGACACGGGCATTGATTTGACCACTGGAGTGCACGGTGAGTTTTCCCAAGGGTGCAATGTTCAATCATTGAGTTCTTTTGTGCAGCCTGAACTTCAAAGACTCGAAATTTCTGGAAATCATGGACTTGCATTTATGAATGGCAATGATGCATTTACCTCATGGAAATCAGAAAGTGTATTCTCGGTACTTGGACGAGATGAAAAGTTTGCCGCAGTCGATGCATATCAACTCATGGTTGAGCAAGTCAGTGCTGCGATCAAAAATGAACAGTCTTGGATCGTTCCCATTGAGGATTCACTACGAGTCGCACAACTCATCGACCAAATATCACGAAGTTAAACCTGATCAAGGTTTTTCAAATAGATGCCAATGATTCCACATGGCGACTCTCATCTTTGTGTTCCAATGGCCTCATGACGCGATATTCATGTCGGGCGGTGTGATTCCCTCATGCCGAAATTCATGGGGTTCATTAAGGCAACACATGCGGCTCCCACCGCAGCAGTCACGATCGTCATCACACTCCTTGCCTGGAGCCTTGGGTGGCGTGAGTGGTCCCTTGTTGGGGTATTTCTAGCTGTTCTGATAGGTCAGTTCTCAGTCGGGTGGAGCAATGATGCTTTTGATGCGCCATTCGATTTACGCTCAGGGCGCGTAGATAAGCCGACAGTCTCGGCTGCAATCTCAGCAAAGCACCTATGGATCGCAGCAGGTTTTGCTCTATCAATCTCGTGCGTTTTGAGTTGGTCGGTTGCAGGCGTGATTGGTGGCTCGTGGCACGTGTTTTCTTTGGCCATGGCTTGGCTCTACAACACATTGCTCTCGCGTACATGGTGGTCATGGTTACCGTATGCACTGGCATTCGGTGCGGTGCCAGCCTTTCTCACCTATGGCCTCGATGGCCAGGCGCCACAATTGTGGCTGACTCTTTCATTCGCAATTGTTGGAGTGAGTGCACACATCGCAAATGCCTTGCCTGATATTGATTCAGACGAGGCGGCTGGTGTTCAAGGGTTCGTAATCAGCCTTGGTTTGGTACGTGCAACCCGGTTGTGCTGGTTACTCTTAATAACTGGAACCGCGGTGCTTGCAGTAGAAAGTGCCCAGTCAAGTTTCTGGTTTCCAGCGGCACTTGTATTAATAATTACAGGTGCAGGAACCTATGCCCGCTTTTCTCGGAAGAGAACCGCAACATTTAACGCAATTATGGTGTGTGTTGTGATCGAAGTGATCGTGTTGCTCAGCTCTGTCGCATCACAGTAATGATGTTGAACTGCTTTTTCTAGGCGATAGCTAAATCTGTTTCTGTGTCGTTCGCCGCCGCCTTTTTAGCGACTCGCTTGAATACGTAGAACATCGGCAGTCCTGTCGCCAATAAGAGAAGTGCGGAGATTGGGAAAACCGCATTAAAGCCAATGTGAGCTGCCGCAATGCCGCCAATTGCCGGTCCAAGTGATGAAGACAGGGACATGACGCTCTGGTAAAGACCAAACATTGAACTCAGAGCTGCAGCAGAGACCAGCGCTGGCAAAAGTGTGACTGAGCTTGTTTGCAGTAGGCCTTGGAACAGTGACATCAGCACGACGAGTACCGCCAAGATTCCTACGCCTTGGGTCAAACCCATAGGGAATAAAAAGAGTGCAACACCGATGATTGCTATGGGAAGCACCACTTGGACGCCTACGCGAGTAATGAGTCGTCCCGCATAAATCGCGGCGACCGCACTTGCCGCAGAGATACCAAAGAACATGAGGCCAACTGCATAGGTGGGATTTGTGCCAGGTGGAAGGAGTGTTACGACATATGGCGAAAGGATTGGTTGGATAAGTGGCCCCGCAAAGCTCACGCACATCACCAGGCCCAAGGCCGCCCAAACAACAGGAGTTCTCAGGACTGATCCCATCCCACGCTTTTCCTTTGAATGCACGGGAGCAAGCGCAGCGCGGGGTTCTCGAATCATGATCATCACTACTGCTGCGCCTGAGAACATGAGGACGCCCGCGGTAATAAACGTGGTGCGATAGCCCCACATGGCAACGAGACCGATCGAAATGAGCGGCCCAATAGCTGACCCGCCAAGAATTGATGCCTGAATTCGACCGAGGGCCTTGGGGAGATGCTCGCTCGGTGTTCCAGCCGCAATCAAAGCCATGGCTGCTGCAGGCGCGCCAGCCATCACGCCAATCATGAAACGAATCGCCACGACCTGCCAAGCGGTTGTAACAAAACCCAAAAGCAAGAGTCCGGTTGCGCCGCCCAGACATGCACGTACCAGCATGGGCTTACGACCCCATCGGTCACCGGCCATACCCCAAAGAGGTCCGGAACAAAAGGCGCCGATGCCTTGGAGAGCTGCAGCGATGCCCGCCCACATCGCGGCATCTGCGAGGCTCATTCCGTCAATTTTTGCGATGTAGAGAGGAAGAAAAGGATTCGTAAACGCGAAAGTCACGCACAAAAGAAAAACTGCGAGTGATGCAGCGGCATTATTGCGGCGCCAATCTAGGTGACCATCGGTCATAAAAAACCAGTCTGCTCTCGGTCTGGAATTACGCGATTACCCGAGAAGCACGCAGTTCTTGAATTCGCGTTGCATCAAGACCAACAATTTCGGTCAGGATTTCATCAGTGTGCTGACCGAAATCGGGTGCTGGGTTGCCTGGCCCCGCATCTTCGTCGAACATCACCGGTGGCATCACGACAACGGGTGTACCTGGCTCGTTGGTTGGGACCCGAACCATGCCGTTTGCTTGGGCCATTGGATCATGGAACATCTCTTCAGCATTTTGCACAGGAGCCCACACGCCTTTTGAAGGCAACAAGATTTTCTTCCACTCTTCAAGGTTTTTTGTGGCGAAGACTTTGTCAAGAATCGCCATGAGAGCTTGTGAATGCTCAACGCGGTTCACAGTTGAATTAAAGCGTGGGTCGGAGATGAGTTCTTCTTGACCTATAAGGCGGGCAAGGTCTTCAAATTCATCTTGATGATCGCCAAGGAACGACATATAGATGTAACGATTATCGCCTGTCTTGTAATTGGTTCCCGACCATTGGCTTGTGGTGCGGTCAAGGAACTGACCGAGCATGTTGGCTCCTGGAGTAAGTTGGGCACCGATGATTGCTGGTCCGTTGAACCATGCTGCAGTTCCCATGAGCGATGAGTCAACAACGGCAGCCTTGCCCGTTCGCTCTCGCTTCAGTAGCGCAGCACAAATGCCGCCGGCGAATACGAGCCCCGACATACCATCGCCATGTCCCACCATCCCTGGCGGAGTGTCGGTACGAGTGACCTGCATTGCGGTTTGGGAAAGCGAGCCTCGGGACCACCAAGATGCGGCGTCATAGCCACCGCGCATATTTTCTGGACCAAGTGGTCCAGCGCCGGTGCCTTTTGCGTAAATGAGGTTTGGGTTAATTTTCTTGAGGTCATCGACATCAAAACCGAGCTTGCTGCGAGTCTTTGGAAGGAAACTTGTGATAAACACATCTGACTTTTTCACGAGTTCGTACAACATCTCGCGGCCGTCATCACTTGCAAGATTCAAGGCAATAGATCGCTTACCTCGGTTGTAGTGTTTGAACATCCAAGCTGCACCACCAGGCTCGAGAGTGCCGCCTGAGAATAAGCGCATGGGATCTGGCGAGTTGGGGTTTTCTATATGAATGACATCTGCACCCCATTCTGCGAGGACGCGCGCAGCTGAGGGGCAAAAGGCCCACATGGTCAAGTCAAGTACGCGAATTCCTTCTAGCATGCCATCGTTCATGAGCGCTCCCGTTGATCATCCGTATAGGGCACTGGTCTGAATCGTGAAATTCAATTGCGTCCCTGATGGAACTTAGATTCCTACGGCGCTCTCAGCAACCGATATTGCAATATTGGTACATCTGTCGGTGTAATTCGGCCTCGCGGTGAGCATTTGCCAGACAAGACCTGTCGATTAATTCGGCGTGTTCTCCACAGCAATACGATCAGTCAAAGTCAGGATGCGTTTCCATACATCGGCACAGACATCGCTCCACTCGTCGAATGCCCGATCAAAGAATGAATGCGGCGCGCCGTCGTAGACCACTGTCTCAACTTCCGCACCACCAAGGCGCATCTGTTCTGCTAACGCCAATTGATCTTCAACGGGCGTGAAATCTGCACCAGCAATGAACATGATGGTGTGTTTCTTGGAATGCTTCGCCGCTCTGCCAACGGTGTCAGGTTTTCCATAAAAACCTACAACCGCAGATAAGTCGAGATCGCTGGATGACTGACGCCAGGCTTGTCCACCACCAAAACAAAATCCAACTGTGATGATGGGCAACTGTTGCCCGTGCTGGGCACGCAAGTAACTCATTGCCGCTTGCGTTTCCGCATTCACCTGGTTAGGAGAGGCGTCCTTAATGTGGGTTTCCCAATCAAAATCCTCTGGACGCCATCCGCTCTCGGTAATACCGGCAGTGCGTGCGAAGTAATCAATGGCTACGGCGCTGAGACCAGCCTGCGCAAAGCGCTCGGCGAGTGCTCCGTAGAAAGGGTGCAAACCGCGCACGTCGGGGAGAATGACAACGCCAACTCTTGGATCTGCGGAGGTGGCGTAAAACGCAGAGAAGTCCGTTCCGTCAGCACTTTTCAGAGTGAGTCCATGGTGATCGGTCACTGGTTCTGAACGGGGCGGAGCAGGTGGTCGGCTGGAATCGTCGTGGCACATGCTTGCGATGCTACTTCGTGTGATGGTTCTGGACTACTGAATTTCCGCAATTTGAGCTGCGACCATGTCTTGAAGAAGTTTCTTGTCGACTTTCCAGTTGACCGGAACCTTGAACGTCTTCTTCAAAACTTCATAGCTGGCAAGTCGAGTCTTAAACTGCTCGAGTATTTCTGGATTCGTGGGGGCCAGAAGAATGTGCTTTGTGTGAACGGATAAACCAAAGACGTATTGGTCACCTGATTTGAGCATTGGTTGATTCCAGGCAATGACGAGTTCAAGTTTTGGATACTGAGAAGTAATTGCCTTAAAAATATTGCGCACAGTCGTTTGCTTAGTGTCATCGAATGGCGCAAGGTAGTCCTCGAGGGAGTTGAACCTCCGGGTGGTTTTAGATCCCCGGCAGTACATCACCAGCGCATTCGCATGGGCCTGACTGAAGCCATGTTCTTCTTTGAGAAAGGCCATCTGTTCTGCGTACTTCCAATCAGCGCGTTCGCTCATTTGGTCAAACCAGTAGGTCATCGGTTGCCCATACTTCTTTTCAATTGCGGGGAAGTAGGTATCGCGCTCAGGGCTTTTCACTGCCATGAGGCTAATTCTAATTCGCTCCACATTGGGAACTGATACGTTCGCCGATCATGACTGATCAAGCACTATTCGTCCGCGAGGGTGACTGGTTTGTGCCCACGGCATTCACAACTGGCCCATGGCGGCCTGACGCCATGCATGGCGGACCCCCTTCGGCACTTATAGGGCTGGCGATCCAATCAGCCTTGGAGTCAGGGCAGCGAGTGGCACGAATCAATATCGATCTGGAAAAACCGGTACCGCTGGAGCCCCTTTATACGACAGTTGATCGTCGTCAAGTATCAAGGCGCGTGACGCATGTGTATATCGAGTTGCACACGGAGTCAGCTGTGGTGGCCACGTGCCGGGCACTATTCCTTCAAGAGGATGAACCGGTGCCACTTGTTGAGCGCGTATTACCGATCGCACCAGCACTCATGGGACCAGAAAGCGCATCACGAGGTGGAGATGCACCTCATGGTTCAGCATTGATTTTCCATCGTGATGCGATTGAATCTCGATTCACCAAAGGTGACTGGGCTATCCCTGGTTCCGCCGATGCATGGATGCGTCTCACGGTTCCATTGATTCTCGGGGAAGAAACTCCAGCGCTATGTGAACTTCTCGCGATCGCTGATTTTGGTTCACCGTTAGGGCAAGCAGTCGCCACTGACGCAGGAGTCGCACTCATTAACGTTGATGTGAATGTGACATTATCTGGAACGCCGAGTGGACCGTGGTTTCACCTCACGACACAAGGCACCGTAAGTGATCACGGTATAGGCCTAGCCGTTACCGACTTGGCCGACGAACATGGGTATCTAGGTGTCATTACGCAAAGCCAACTCACACAGAAATACGGGCGCAATTGATGTCTGAATCTACATTGAATTCATACGACGAGCTTGTCGCTACAGTGCGTTCGGAATATTCAAACTTCCGCGATGTTGGTGGTCTGTTAGCGAGCGATGGTCGAACCTTTACCTCTGGTGTGGTGTTTAGAACGCAGGCTCTTGTTGATCCAGCTCCAGAAGTGAGAGATGCCTTGATCGCGCTTGGGCTTTCAACAGTGGTTGACCTAAGAATGGATCACGAACGTACCGAGCTCCCGATTGAACTTCCTGATTCCGTGAAGGTCGTTATCGCAGATGTGGCTTCAGACTTTGCAAAAAAGAACGGACTCACTGAAGCAGGCGCTGCAGCTGCGCCACGCCGCCTTGATAAGAACGCGTATGTACCGTCAGCGAATCTTTCCGGTGGCTACGACATGATGATGAACATGTATCGGGGTCTGGTAACCATGGACTCAGCAAAGCGCGGTTATGCACAGTTGTTGCAGTCGATCATTAGTGCGGATGGGGCGGTAGCAGTTTTTTGTGCCGCCGGTAAAGATCGCACTGGCTGGGGATCGGCGTTACTCCAAAGTTTTGCTGGAGTTGATGATCAAGTCATCATCGACTCGTATCTGGAAACAAATAAGAATCTACATGACCGCTATGCGAGTGCAATTGAAGATGTGAAGAAATCTGGCGGTGACTTAGAAGCGTTTATGGCCGTAGTGAGTTCAAATGGAGATTATCTCGTTGAAGGTTTCAAAACCTTGCGGTCAACCTATGGGAACACTGCCAACTATTTCGTTGACGGATTGGGATTAAGCAATCAAGATCTCGAAGTGCTCGAGAGTCGAATCCTTTCCTAACGACCGCTATGCATTTCCCGCGAGAATTGCACGCGCCTGAGTTGGTGTTGCGATAGGTCGCCCAACTTCGGTGGCGAGCGCAACCGCTGCTTCTACAGTTTCAACATTGGTTGCGTCGGTCACGCTTGCAATGTCCTCAATCCCAACTCGCAAATGGCCGCCTTTTTCCACTGCGTAACGCGCAACAGGCGAATCAAGTAAAGAATCGCCGAAAAGCCCAACACTCCACTGCAACGAAGACCCTTCCAACATCGCAAGATACATATCAAGGGCTTGCTTTGTTGGTGGCAGACCAAAGTTCAGGGCTGGTTCTCCAATTTTGTAGATACTGAATTTCCCGCCAAAGTACAACTTGACCATTGAACCTTTTGGAAGCTTGCCGTTCGCTTCACAGGCCAATGCCCAGCGCAACTGCAGGGGTTCATAGACGCCTATGGACAGAGGAACATTGCGTTCCATCATGGAAATAGCGACCTTGCGCGAGGTGCTAAATGAATTCCAGACATAGCCATGACCTTGAGGGAATCCGTCGTCACCCATGTCAAAGGGGAGGGGTGCACCGGGATCGACTGGTGCCATACCAAGAGCGCCCGTTTCGGCAAGCGGAACTAGATGCGACATATGTTCTTCACCAGTGCGCCCACCCATGATGCCTGGGTACATGATCACATTGGGATCAGCTTCCATCATGATCGCGCTGGCTTTCACCCAACTCGTGATTGCCTCGTCGAGATTCATCCGAGTGTCGTGATGATGATGGATGATCGAGGCGCCAGCTTGAACACAGGCTTTGCCGTCAAGTCCTGTGGTGTCAAGATCGAGAACTGGCGCATCTGGACGAAATGGCGATATGGCGGCTTCGATGATTACTGGTACTTCACTCATGCTGTGCGCGCTTTCTGCTCAGTGTTTGGCAAATGCTGGTGGTTAGCTAGCCCAGAACGCTTTTACTCGTTCGGCATCACGCAAACCTTGAGCCAATCCAAGCTCTGCTGCTTCAAAAGCAAGGGAGGCATCCATGAGATTCTCTCCCCACGCCGCGCGCACGTCGGCATCAACATTAACAATCAAATGAGGTGTTCCACTTGCAACTAGTGCATCTATTTCTTGCTTTGGTGCCTCGGCGACGAGAAGTACGAGGGTTTTGTCGAAACCGATTCCCAGGTCAACACTGGTTGGGGAAAGGCAGCCACCATCAACATAGAAATGCTTGCCCACCTGAATTGGTGGATACACACCTGGAACAGCGCAACCTGCTGCAACACCATGTTGCAGAGATCCACCAAGTTCATGTCCGATTGCTTCGAATTCAAAGGTGTCAATGTTCACGCAAGCGGCGCGATATGACGGTGGCCAAGGCTCGTTAGCGAGGTACTTGAACGTCTTTAAGAACGCATCAAGTTCAATCATTGGAATTGAATTTCGCGAGGCCTCACTAATTTCTTTTCTCACTGCAATATCGCCATTGCGACCTGAGGCTTGCCCCCGTTCAAAGAGCCCACGAAAACCAGTGGTGCCCTCAGTATCGATATTGAGCACCGCAGTAGTTCCGCCTGCGGCGGCCCGCTTACCGGCTGCGCGATATCGCTCGACTTGAGCCATCATGTCGTGACCACAAGCAACTTGAACGCCTACGCCAGCTCCGGCGGAAGTACCCAGGATCAAATCAGCATCATTGAGCCAAAGTCCCTGCTGCTGGAGTCCTGCAAACCAGCCTGTTTCCCATGCGGTACCAACGGAACCGCCTCCACCACAGATGAGAGCTCGAGTCATGTCCGTACTCCTCCTATTGACTTCATCGAACGCTAGTACTGACAGTGATTTATCGTGGGCTTTTTACGTTTTCTGATGACCTAGATCGAAGGCGGCCATGGCGCGCCAACCGCGCTTCGCACCGGAAATAGTCCTGCCTCAATGATGTGTGAGCTAAGACGGTAAGTACAGTCACGAACAAATTCAAGATCGCCAGTACTCAATTGATTCCATGCGTGCATGCAAGCCTCATCTGTGCGCAATTCAATATCGTCACGCATCCGTGATCCTGATGCGCTGATATTTCCTTGAGATTCGAGCAACCCTCGTGCGGCGAGTTGCATCTGTGCCGCCTCCCAACGCGCATCGTCAAGTCCGCGTGTTGTTCGTAGTAATTCAACGTCATATTTGGCCGCCCCCCAGGTAGCCGAAAGCACTTGTGCTTCGTCTGCCGTGAGGTTGTTTGCTACCAAGCTAGCCACATGTGCGTCACCGCGATATTCGCGAAGTGTGTTCCAAGCTCGCCATAATTTCGCCCACGGTTCTGCAGGTGAAGGCACAGCCTTGTTTCCCGCGGCTAGCGGACGACCGGATACATCTAATTGAGCGACGAGTTGGGCAAGAAGTGAGCCAGCGCGGTCGATCTCGTGGAGATTCTGTGAATCACCAAAAACCCGATCAGCCATCGCCGGTATAGCCGCGTGCGTTGATTCAATAACAGACGTAGGTGTCGTTGCTTCCCAAGCAGCGATGAGCCCTTCGCGAAGTCGCTCAAGGGCAAATCCATGAAATGCGGCTGCGAAGATTGCGGGGTTGGCGGCACCCATTGGGGCTCCACGCACCGCAAAGAAAGCCGCGCCCTTGGGAACGCCAAGTTCAGTAATCGAAAAAAGACTTTCCTTACAGATGAGACCGGTGGCGACAAAGGGCTCAGAGGTTGACCACATCGTGCGGGCAATGCTGCTCGGGTAAGGCATCAGGGACTCCTTTTGCGATTTCGTTTGAGGTCGTGTTCTACTTACTGAACTATGTTGCTTGGAGTCATTGAATCAGTTGCAGTTGTCGGGCTCGTCATCTTTGGCGTCATCATGTTTGTGCGTTGGGCGATCAATGAAGGTGGCAAGCGCTCCTAGAAGAGTGTTGCTTCACCTGATGCTCGAACAGTAATGTCACTGATGAGCACCCCCCATGGCTGATCAATCACATAAAGAATCGCATCGGAAATGTATTCGGGCGCGAGTGAGAAGTAGCCAACTGATTCTGGGCTAGCAAGTTCCTCAGGTAGCGTGCCACTCATCATCATCTTCATTTTTTCTTGTGATGCATCGTTGTGGTGACCGAGCATGCCAATCACCGCTTTGAAGTTAATGATTGATTTCACAAGCCCTGTCGCAGCAACTCCCGTTGGGCGAACAACCGAAACCTTGATCTTGCCTTGGGTTTCCATACGCAAGGAATCAGAAATCATGTTTACGGCACTCTTTGTTGCGCCGTACACGGCTGACCCTTCAGTTGGTGAGTTGCCGTAAGTCGATGACACGTTTATGACATGACCGCGACCTTGCTTGATCATCTGCTCGTACACAGCTGAGATGCCATGTACGACGCCTTTGATGTTGATGTCGATAGCCCGATCCCAGGCACCTGCGGCTTTTTCGTGATCTGAAAAAAATGCCAAAGGCATGATGCCGGCGTTGTTGATCATCACGTCAATACGACCAAATTTTTCGATCGCAAGTGCCGCGCCAGCCTGCATATCTTCGAGAATTGATACGTCAGCTTTCTTCCAAGCGACTTTGTATCCCTGTGCTGCGAGTGGGGCGAATACCGTTTCGAGCGCTTCTTCATTGATGTCTAGCCCGACAACGCTTGCGCCCCGCTCTGCGGCTTGCTCTGCCACGAGCTTGCCGAAGCCATTTGCTGCTCCAGTCAGAACGATGACTCGATCAGCAATTCGATCGGTTGTTTGGTTACTCACTTCTTCACTCCTGGGCGTGGACCGGCGATGATGACGGACTTAGGACGAATGAATTCTTCAATGCCTGGCTTGCCACCTTCTCGACCAAAGCCACTCTCGCCTAATCCACCAAACGGCGTGTTCGGCACGACTGGGTAGGCGCCATTGACATAAACCGATCCCGCGCGGAGTTCTTCAGACACTCGGTGCACCAAGTTGAGGTCATTGCTGTGAATGTAAGCAGCCAAACCAAACTGAGTTGAGTTAGCAATAGCGATTGCTTCTTCCTCGGTCTTAAACTTAATTACCGCGCAGACGGGCCCAAACACTTCATTCATTGCAAGTGAAGAATTTGGATCGACATCAACAAACAGTGTCGGCGCAATGAAGTTTCCGCCTGCTAACTCGCCACCCAATTTTGTTCCACCAGTGAGCAACGTTCCATCGCCATTAGCTTTTGCTTCGTCAATGAGTCCGAGAATTCGTTGGGTCGCTGCCGCATTCACGACAGGGCCCATCACGTTGCCTCGTATTGAAGGATCGCCAATAGCTAATGCTTCTGCACCGGCTTTGAGTCGAGGAACAACTTCGTCGTAAATATCTTCATGCAATAGAACGCGCGAACCCATGATGCAGGCCTGTCCGCTCAGATTGGCTAGCCCGCCAGTCACAACCTCATGAACAGCAACATCGAGATTTGCATCGGGGAAAATAATGTTCGCACTCTTCCCACCGAGTTCCATCACTGAAGGTTTCAAGTGTTGTGCGCATGACGCCATGATGATGCGAGCAGTTGCTGGACCACCGGTGAAGCTAACTTTTTGTGTGAGTGGGTGGGCAACAAGAGCTGCTCCTGCTTCTGCAGTTCCAGGCACCATGTTGATTACTCCTGCTGGGATTCCTGCTTCATCTGCGAGACGAGCAAAAATTTCCGGTGTGAACGGTGTCATTTCAGATGGCTTGATCACCACAGTGTTGCCCGCAGCCAGTGCTGGTCCGATTTTCATCGCAACAGACAGCAGCGGAACGTTCCAAGTGGTGATGACTGCAATAACGCCATAAGGCTCTGGCAACGTGTAGGTGAGATCGCCACCGTGAATCATTGAGTTGCTGACAGTTCCTTCAAGTTTGTCTGCCCAACCGGCGTAGTAAGAAAGCCACTGACGAGTGAGCCACACCTGCGTTGTGGCCAAACCAATAGCGACCCCATTTTCTAGGGCAGCGGCAGCTGCGATCTCCTTACGCGCTTCACCCATCAGCTCTGCCAACTTCAGCAGTGCATCGCGGCGTACCGCAGGTGGCGTACGGCGCCAGACTTGGAATGCAGCCTGGGCTGCTTGGCAGGCAGCTTCAACTTCTGCGGGCCCAGCAAGCGGAACCTCTGCTTGCACCTGGCCAGTTGATGGATTCACATGCTGATGCACGCCGCCCGAACCGGTGGTGAGGTGCTGGTCACCAATGCGCAAATGAACCTGTGGCAGGGCGGGATTGGTCATGATTGATCCTCTTTGAGCGGCAAAAGTCGATTTTCCAATCAGGAATATGCCATATCTCGGGGTGGGTGTGAAGGGGCCCTTCATTACTCCGGCAGGTTTGTGCGGATCCAATCAACCCATGGGCTTGCGGCCTTCCAGGCAGAGGTGACCTGAGTGAGGCAATCGCGACTGTAAAGCCAGGTGGGCGGTGCCCAATGTTGTGAAAGTGCCAAGCTTTTGAGTCGAAGAAGATCGATGTTCGGGTGGTCTTTATCGAAGCCTCTTGGTGCAGATTTCAATGCATTGTCAGTTGTTAACGCAAAGCCGTCCGCGCTTACTTTCGCGAGAACTTTTCGAATTTCTTTGGCGCCTGAATCTGTTATCGCGAGATTACGAAAGGTTGTCAATTGGAATTTGGTTGGTTGCCAGGTTCCGCAACCTAAAAGAACGCCATCGGCATCGACACGTAAGTAGTAGGCAGCATTACCTTCTGTGTTGGCAATCAGTGATGCATGTTCATTAAGTGGCGGTAGATCTGGCCAAAACCGAACGTTTCGATACGGGCGAAAAACTTTGACAGGGGAGTAATTAGCTTCGAGTTCAGCAGCCAGTGCTTTCAATGGAAAGGCCACGTTAGTGTCATACATCGATCGATTGGCATGAAACCAGTCGCGATTATTGTTTTCTTCGAGAGTTAAGTAGTACTTGACTAAATCTTTACCGAATCCCATGAATTCATTCATATGCGTGGCCCTAGACAAGTAACTGCTCGAAGAAACTGCCAATGTTGAGCTCTGGGTCAACAAGATGGCATTCCAAAATCCAATGCCATGGATTGCCATCTGCATCCATACGTTGAAGCGGAAGTGTGTTGTCTGGCGTCAAATACGACGTTGTTTTGTCGTCCTCTACTCGCTCATGCGGAAATTCACCGATGAGGTGACCCACATGGCGCTGCTCGCCGAGCTGGTAACCAGCTTCATGCACTTCGTTTGTAACGAACGAATACAGAGCATTCGCAGCGATTTCTGGATTTGCCATCGCGAAATTTCTGCCCATGTGCCATATGCGCTCGGCTTCATCCCGTAATTGGAGTTTCGCGGGATCGTTTCCGATGACATATGTGCGACCAAGGTCTGCTTCCCACTGCGCGAAAACTGGACCAAAATCCAGAAACACGATGTCGTCGTCGGTGAAGATACGGACTTCTGGATTCTCACGATAAGGATGAACTGTGTTCGGACCAGACCTCACGATGCGCTTATGCCAAAAACTTTCAACACCGAAATGTTGTTCGGCAAGCGCCTTGATCCCGTCGCTGGCCGTCAACTCAGAATTGCCTGGGCGGAGAAGGTCTTGAGCGATCGCCAGATTGAAAAGTTCGGATGCCATGCGTTCAGCTTCCTGAAGGCGCGCAAGACGGGACATGAATTTCACGGTACACCGCGGGACATCTGGGTTCATACCCATCATGGGCGTGAGGCATGATCAGTGCCATGCCGAGCACCCGTCCACGTATTGAGTGGATGGACGTCATTAAGGCGACTGCGGTTGTCGTCATCGTGCTGTCACACGCAGTAGATCTGACCGCACCTGTTGCACACGGTGGTCCTGCGCAAACCGTGTGGCAAATCCTGATGACGATTGTTGAGCCAATGCGCATGCCGCTCTTCTTCATGATTTCGGGCATGTTGGCGGTATCCGCACTCAAACGACCGTGGAACAAAATTCGCCGCCGAACCTGGGGAATGGCCTATCTCTACGTGGTGTGGAGTGTCATCTTTTTTGCAGTTGTTGCCTGGTACGAGCGTTCGCCCTGGATTGAACACATTCTTGAGTACATACGACTCATGCTCATTGCCGGTGATGGCTATTGGTACCTCTATGCGATGGTGCTGTACTTCTGTATCGTCAAGCTGACGCATCGGTGGCCAATCTGGATACTGTTCGCTATTGCAATAGTTTTCAACCTTGCTAAAGAACCGCTGCTCGATTTCAATCGTGAGCACCTTTTGGGACCAGGTTCCAGTTCGATGTTCGTCAAGATTCTTATCAACTTTGTTTTTTACCTGATCGGCGTGCACTTCAAGACCATTATCGAGCGCATTGCCACGTATGCCTCGTGGCCGCGCATCATTGGACTCGTGGCAGTTCTCTCGGTAATTGGAATTTGGCGATTTAACACTCCATGGACATGGGAGCAGTCGTTATTACCAGCGAATCTGCTTTACATAGTGCTAGCAGTAATGCTTGCTTCCACGTTGGTGGTGTATCCGAAAGTGAGGGCCTACGGCACACGAATTGGGCGCCAAACATTGCCGATTTTCGTTGTGCAGTTTCCATTCATGCTGATTTTGCAGCAGTGGTTTAAGAATGAATCCACGCTTTACCAAAATCAGTGGTTCATCGCGATATTTCCTATTGCGTTCCTAGCCTTCGATATTGCATTCGCACTGACATTGCATCGCTTGACTCAAAGAAATTTTGGGCGTTATCTCTTTGAAGTACCCCATTGGGTAGCGCGTGATGAACGGTCGAAGGCTTCCACCTCGTCCTAGAGATCGGCGAGAGTAAAGCAGACGCTCACAAGGTCACCTTCGGTGATCTTTTCTTTGCTTCGAATCTCCTTCTTTAAAGGAAGAATGTAGGAGCCAGATTTTGATTCACGAAAAAGCGACGTTGCCCAATTAGATTCACCGATAGTCACCTGTACTCGAAGGGAGCCAAAGCCGCGGCGGATTCCAGCAGTTCGAGCTTGAATTTCGTCAGCTAAATCATTGGGCATGGTGACGAAATACCAAGCACCTTCACCTGAGTAGATCCACACTTCGCCGCTAAAGGTGAATTCCATGTGCCGATTATGCGCTTTTTGCCTGCATCCGACGACGCAACCACAGTGAGACGTACACCAAGGCGACAAGAGCGGGCACTTCAATAAGTGGGCCAACAACTCCTGCGAGTGCTTGACCGCTAGTAATTCCCCACACTCCAATACTCACCGCAATGGCGAGTTCGAAGTTATTGCCGGCCGCTGTGAACGCGAGGGTTGCCGTTTTTGGATATCCAAGTCGGCTCTTCACTCCGAGGGCAAAAGCAACGCTCCACATGATTGCGAAGTAGACGAGCAATGGAATAGCGATGCGCACGACGGAACCAAAGTTTGAAACAACTGCTTCTCCCTGCAAGGCAAACATCACAACGATGGTAAAGAGCAATCCATAAAGTGCGAAAGGTCCAATGCGTGGAGCGAAAACATTGTCGTACCAATCCTTACCTTTTACCTTGATCCCAATTCTGCGGGTGAAGAAACCTAAGGCAAGGGGTATTCCCAAAAAGATGAGTACGGCTTTACTGATTTCCCAAGTGGAGAACACAACATCTTGGGTACTCAGGCCCAGCCAACCCGGAAGAATTGCAAGATAAAACCAGCCAAGAATTGCGTAGGCCAAAATTTGGAACACAGAGTTAATGGCTACGAGTAGTGCCCCGGCTTCGGAATCCCCGCAGGCAAGGTTATTCCAGATCAACACCATCGCGATGCATCGAGCAAGGCCGATAACAATGAGTCCAGTGCGAAACGCTGGTTGATCCGGAAGAAAAATCCAAGCCAAGGCAAACATAAGTAGAGGGCCAAAAAGCCAGTTGAGTACAAGGCTTAAGCCGAGCAGTTTGCGATCACCAGTGACATGTCCCATGTCTTCGTAATGCACTTTTGCTAGCACCGGATACATCATCAAGAGCAGGCCAAAGGCGATAGGCAAAGAGGTTTGGCCGATTTTTACTGCATCGAGCCAAGTTTGCGCATCTGGAATGAACTTGCCAATGGCCAAGCCACCCACCATTGCAGCCACAATCCACACGGGGAGAAATCGATCAAGAAATGAAAGCTTCTCGATCACATGGTCGTCAGCAGTTGCTGTTGTCATCATGCGGGTAACAATTCAGAGATGAGCTGTTCAATTCGTGCACGAATTTCGTCGCGAATTGGTCGCACGGAAGCCGGTCCTTGGCCAGCAGGGTCTGCAAGAACCCAGTCTTCATAACGCTTTCCCGGAAAAATTGGACAGACATCGCCACAACCCATGGTGATCACTACGTCAGAGGATTGAACTGCCTCGACTGTGAGAACCTTTGGAACTTCAGCAGTGATATCGATGCCGTCTTCTTTCAAGACTTCAACTACTGCTGGGTTCACCGAATCAGCGGGAGCCGAACCAGCTGAACGCACTTCGATCGCACCTTGTGAAAGAGCTGTGAGGTAAGCAGCGGCCATTTGAGAGCGGCCAGCATTATGCACACAGACAAAGAGCACGGATGGTTTCGTTGACATTTAGCTGCACGCTTCCCCTGGTGCGCAGCAAGCACCTGATGCCGTTTGCGCCAAACTCATCATCTGCAGTCCAGCTGGGTTGTCATCCTTGATCGCGTAAAACTCCCAAGGGGTGCCGGCTGGGTCATGCGCCCAAAACTTGTCTTGAAGGGCGAAGCAGCAGGTGGTGCCCATCTCGTCGTCAAGGGTGAACCCAACTTCACGTAGACGTTCACCGTGAGTGGTTACTGCATCGATATCCATCAGTTCTACGCCCAGATGATTGAGTGCACCCTGCGGTCCGGTGCCCCGCACTTCTTCGGTGGTCTCCATCAGCACGAGCTTCAAGGGTGGATTGGCGATCTCAAAATTTGCGTAGCCCGGGCGCAATTTGTGTGGGGTGGTGTTGAAGAGCTGTGAGTAGAAGTCGATTGAGGCCTGGAGGTCGGCAACGTTCAGGGCAAGTTGCACTCGTGAATCAATTTCGACAGACATGTGACTCCTATATCGATAAGTATCTATATTGATGAATATCGATATACAATCAGACGCACACGACTTGGTCAACTGAATCCGCATGGACACGAGTGAAGATTGGATGAACATCGATGAGCGCAAACGCAGCGATGCTGGTACTTGAAGACATCAGTGCCTGCGGCCCAAATCCAGCAGGCTCGCCAATTGATCGCACTGCAGCTGAGTCCATGGCCAGCTTGTTGAAGGCTGTCGCTGACCCTGCTCGACTCCAACTGCTGTCGATGTTGAAGCAAGCTGCAAACCAAGAAGCGTGCGTGTGTGACCTCACTGCTCCACTTGGATTGAGTCAGCCGACCGTAAGCCACCACCTCAAGGTGCTCACTGACGCAGGGCTTGTTACCCGAGAGCGTCGGGGATCATGGGCGTGGTTCACCCTGGTACCCACGCAGTTGGAAAATCTCAAAGGCTTCTTCGAATAGTCAATGTCACTTTCAATAGAGTGTGCCCATGCCACTTCAAGGTGAATATGAGCCAAGTCCTGTTGCGTTCGTGCGCGATCAAGTTGAGTTGATCGAATCCTCCGGCGGTTTAGAGGGCATAACAGACCCAGAAGGTCGTGGAGTCATTGTGCTCACCACGCTTGGTGCAAAGTCAGGAAAAATCCGTAAGTCTCCACTGATGCGCGTTGAACACGAAGGCGCGTACGTTGTCGTTGCGTCGCAGGGCGGGTCACGCAAGAACCCAGTTTGGTACTTCAACCTGCAAGCTAATCCGCTTGTTGAATTACAAGATGGGCCAGAGCGCCATGACTATGTCGCTCGTGAGCTCGCAGGCGTTGAGCGTAATGAATGGTGGGAGCGTGCAGTGGCAACGTTCCCTCCGTATAGCGATTACCAAAAACGCACTGAACGAGTGATCCCCGTATTCATTTTGGAGCGTGCGCACTAAATTATGCGGCAGCTCCCTACCCTTGTATTTGAACTTGCCGCTATGGAAAGATTTTACAATTCAAGAAAGATCATGAGCGCCTTCAGCGTTAATGCCCACAACCATCACCACCTGCCCAATCGACGCAAGCGAGGAATCTAATGAGCAATGTGTATGACTTTTCAGTAGCAGCTGCAGATGGCAGCAATGTCACCCTTGATGCATATCAGGGCAAAGCACTTTTGATTGTGAATGTTGCAAGCAAGTGCGGACTCACGCCACAGTACGAAGGCCTTGAGGCTCTCAATCAGTCGCACGCCGATCGTGGTCTCCAGATTTTGGGTTTCCCATGCAATCAGTTCGGTGGCCAGGAGCCAGGTACCGCCGAAGAAATCGCAGAATTTTGTTCACTCACGTACAACGTCACCTTCCCAGTCTTGGCGAAGATTGATGTCAACGGAGAAAATGCAGATCCGTTGTTCACGTACCTTCGTGCACAGGATCCTGGTGACTTTGGTCCGCATAGTGGTCGCATCTTCGAACACATCAGCAACACTCGCCCAGAAGCGATTGGCACCGATGAAGTGAAGTGGAACTTCACTAAGTTTCTTGTCGGTCGTGATGGCAATGTCATTCGCCGTTACGAGCCAGGCACGACACCCGAAGAAATTGCTACAGATCTAGATTCCATTCTTGGCTAATTTTAGTCAAACATGAAAAGTGCCCCTCGAATATTCGAGGGGCACTTTTCGGATTCGGGTGCGTGTTAACTACTTGGCGTTGCCTTTGGGGCCTTGTGTTCGCCCTTTGCGTGTGGCATCCAGTTTGGATTAATTGCCTGCATGGCGGTGAGTTGCGTAGCGCGAGCTGACTCAACCGCAGCCTTACGTGCAGCCTTCGCAGCGGCCTTGGCTTCGTCTGTCGGATTCGTAGCAAGGACTGCCTGGTAGTCAGCCTTTGCCTTTTCAACAGCAGATTTAAAGGTCGCGTGTATCGCTTGACGTGCAGTGGCATTTGCCTCGCGCAACGCTTGCTTTGCTGGGTCTGGCGTACGAGTTGCCGAAGGACGCGGTGTTGCCTGTGTCGTAGCCTGTGCTGTTGCGGAGCTTGATGGCGTTGGGGTTACTTCGGCAGCAAAAGCACTTCCTGTTGTGCCAATGAGCAAAAGTGAGCCAAGCCCAGCAGTTGCAACAGCGATCATCTTCTTGTTCTTCATGAGCTTTCTCCTTAGATCATTCCCTTGTGGGCCGTGAAATAAGCATCAGGAGAATTTCTGTGAGGCTCCTGTGAAAGACCTTGGGTGTACTTGTGAATCATTTCAAGACATCCTCAAGGAGGGTGGCCGGCAAGTCGAAAGCTTCTGCTACGGCTGGATACACCACTTGTCCGTCATGAACGTTGAGCCCAAGCGCTAACGCATGATCGTCAACCATCGCACGCCGCCAACCTTTATCTGCGAGTTCAAGTGCGTAGGGAAGCGTGACATTTGTTAACGCAAACGTTGAAGTGTGAGGTACTGCGGCCGGCATATTGGCAACGCAATAGAACAGCGAGTCATGAACTTTGTATGTTGGTTCTGCGTGCGTGGTAGCCCGTGAATCAGCAAAGCACCCGCCTTGATCAATAGCGATATCAACCAGCACCGAGCCAGGCTTCATTTGAGCAACAAGTTCATTACTAATGAGTTTTGGTGCTTTCGCTCCATGAATAAGCACTGCACCGATAACTAGGTCAGCATCTCGAACGGCTCTTTCAACTTCGAAGTTATTCGAAGAAATGGTTTGCATGTGCCCTTGGTAGATCGCATCGACTTCACGCAACCGCGCGATGTTTCGATCAAGAAGAAGCACTTCTGCATGCATACCAAGTGCAATAGCAGCAGCATTCATGCCTGCAACACCTGCTCCAAGAACAACGACCTTTGCGGCATAAGTTCCAGAAACTCCTCCAAGCAGCACGCCTCGACCACCGTTTACCGCCATCAGTGCTTGAGCTCCCACTTGCGGTGCGAGCCGCCCGGCCACTTCAGACATTGGCGCGAGAAGTGGCAAAGTCTGATTAGGCAGTTCAACTGTTTCGTATGCGACAGCTGTCACACCTGAACGCATGAGTGCATCGGTGCATTCTCGAGAAGCGGCTAAATGCAGATACGTAAAAAGGATCTGGTCTTTACGCATGAATTGGTACTCAGCAGCGACTGGCTCCTTTACCTTCAACAGCAGTTCTGCTTGGGCCCATACATCAGCAGAGCTTTTCAAGATTTCGGCACCCGCTGCCAGGTATTCATGATCAGGGATGGAGGAGCCAATGCCAGCTCCACTTTCAATGACAACAGAATGACCGTGGCGAATGAATTCATTGACCCCGGCCGGAGTGATCGCCACTCGTGATTCCTGGCTCTTGATTTCTCGTGGAACACCGATCTTCACAATTGCCTCCTCTTAAACTTTCCTTTTCTGATCGTATGCCGTGGGCCTGAGTAATTCCGAACTGCTGAGGTGTCAGACTGTGCCCATGGCCGACGAACAGCTTGATGCGCAACGTGAGAAATTCAAAGCAGCACTTGAGGCAAAGAAGAACAAGGGTCAGCCGGGAAACCAGGCAAAGGGCGGATCTGCCAGCGCAGGTAAGGACTCGTCAAAGGGTGCTGTCGCAAAGCGGGAGCATCGCCGCAAGAGCGGCTGATTCTGAACTGTGACTTCGCAACAACGTCCGCGTATCGAATGGATGGACCTCGTCAAGGGGTCCTCGGTTTTACTTGTCGTTCTTTTCCATGCTGAGATTCACATGTACAAAGTGCAATCAGATGGTGTTGCCGCAAATATCTGGCACACAGTCATGAATGTCACTGAACCATTGCGGATGCCAATCTTTTTTCTGGTTTCAGGCATGTTGGCTGCGAGTGCTTTATCCCGACCTTGGACAAAATCACGACGACGTACTTATGGGATGACGTATCTCTACATTCTGTGGAGTGCAATTTTTTTCACCGTCGTTGCCTTCTACGTAAAAGAAACTCCAGTTGAAGCACTACTCGATTTTCCTCGGCGCTTGCTCGTGGGTAGTAGTGGGTACTGGTACCTCTATGCCCTGCTTTTGTATTTCATCATCGCCAAAGCTGCGCGACGTTGGCCGCTATGGATTATTTTTGGCATTGCGGTTGCACTGAACCTGTTGCGGGCACCAGTAGCGCAGTGGAATCGAGATTACGCAGTCAACATTGACGGAGCCTCGTCGATGACGGCCATAGCAGTAAACCTTGTGTTCTATCTCTTGGGTGCTTACTACAAAGAAGTGATTACTTGGATATCGCAACGAGCTACGTGGTGGTGGGTTGTTGGGATACTTATCTTGGTTTCTGCTTACGGGCTGTGGCGTAATTCAGCTCCCGAGTACGCCGAAGTGACATACCTTCCGGTTTCGCTGGGATGGATCGTTGCAGGCGTCATGGCTGCCGAGCTACTGGTCAAGCATGAGGCACCTCGCAAATTCGGTACCTTCTTCGGTGCCCGAACACTTCCCATTTTTGTGGTGCAGTTCCCGTTACTTATGGCTTTGTCGTCGTATCTAAGAAATCATCGCCCCGAGTATCTTCAGAACGAGTTCGTTCAAGTGTTCTTTCCAATCGTTGCGACAGTAATCATGGTGGTGATTGCGCTCGCCTTGTACCGTGTGACTCAGAATAATCGCGGACGATTCCTCTTTGAGGCTCCAAGATGGGTAGTGCGTGAGCCTGGTTCAACTCCACCCCCTGTAGGTGAAAAGAAGGTATCGTCCACGGCATGAGAGCTGTGGGTGTCCTTGAATTCGGTGGTCCAGAAAAGTTACAGGTTGTTGAATTACCAACCCCGGTGCCAGGTGCAGGTCAGGTCCGCATCAAAGTTCATGCAGTAACAGTGAATCCGACGGATACGATCTTTCGTGCAGGCGGGCAAATCCAACGCATGGTGCGAAAAGAACCGCCTTTTATCCCGGGAATGGACGCGTCAGGAGTTATTGATGCAGTTGGTCCAGAAAACGATGAACGCCTCAAAGTTGGCGACCGAGTAGTCGCGATGGTGTTGCCAAGCAGTGAATTCGGTGGTGCATATGCAGAACAAATTGTGCTGCCAGCAACTTCAGTTGTGCACGCTCCAAAGTCTGCTGATTTTGCTGCTGCATCGACGCTCATCATGAACGCCATGACTGCTCGCTTGGCGCTTGATGCACTCGCGTTAACTCCCGGTAGCACATTGGCA
>WLOE01000018.1 GCA_009699465.1 Actinomycetota bacterium
GCCGTCGGGCATTTTCAAGCGCAACCGCAACAACTCGATCCTTGAATGAGTGCGTCGGATTACCTGAATCGTCTTTCACCCAGACACTTTTTGCACCGAGAGCACGCGCGAGGTTGTCGGCTTTCACTAACTTGGTCAGCCCTGGTTGCAATCCTGGGCGGTGACCTGCTCCAGGAGTTACTGGAAGCAATGCTTCATATCGCCACATCGAGAGTGGGCCGGCTTCAATTGCTTCACGAGTGAGCCCACGAGGCTCATAGGCAACTTCAAGCGGACCAAAGCATTCGAAGCAGGCGTAGCTGGCATCAAGTGGATACAGCGCAGCACATTCGCGGCACTTCAGGGCATGGGCAGCACCAAGTTCAGGGTTGGTACCCAACGTTGCAGTCATATGTACGAGGCCTTCCTTCTCGCTCATCTGTCCTGGTATTACAGGTCGGAGTTGGCACCGAACTTTGATGGGCCTCGCAAGCGAGTAATCAAATAGGTTGCCGGGGCTTCAACGGGCCGTATCCCTCTGCCCCTCTGGATGAGGTATTCAGTTATGAGGAGAACCTTACCTGCAGGCTATGCAGGCTTCAAATTCAGGTCAGTGAATTATTTGTGGCGCCGGGTCATGAACTTCAGGCCGACCACGCTTGCCAGAACGCCAGCAGTGACTGCCGCGCGCTTGGGCTTGATCCCGCCGAATTCATCGGTGAAAATCCCGGCTGCCGCCGTCAGCCCACGCTTGCCAAGTGAAGGCAGAGTCAGCTGGTTCTTGAGGTCATCAACATCGGCCAAGAGTTCCGCACGCGCTGCAGTGATGTCAGCAACGAGAGAGTCAATCTTGGCTTGATATCCATGCTCTGAATGAGGTGCCACGTCGTCAGCCTAGACGGGCCCCTTGGGGGGCTGGCAAATATCGACGATCTCAACAGGCCACTATTGCAAGTCTTTTGCAATTACAACAGATGGTCATTAAGGTTCAGATGTGAAAATTCGTTCATTAACCCTGGCTCTAAGCCTCGGATCGCTAGCACTTGTCGTAAGCGCCTGTAGCTCAGATTTTGGTTCTGCAGCCAGCGCAGCCAATCCCCCCGCTGGCGACAGGTTGCTTGTTGCGACCACTGTTTCGCCGATCACCTCAATTGCTTCAAGTATTGGCGGAAACAAGGTCGATGTTGAAGGAATTGTTCCTGAAGGTACGAATAGCCACACCTATGAACCTGCCCCACAGGTAGCCGCACTCCTGAGCAAAGCAGACATTGTGTTCATCAACGGGCTCAAACTCGAAGATCCAACGGCCGAACTTGCCCAAGCCAATATGAAATCTGGCGCGAACCTGATCGAAATCGGCACGACAGTGCTTCCCGAAGGTGAATATATCTACGACTTTTCATTTCCTAAGAGTGAAGGTAAACCAAACCCACACCTGTGGACTGATCCGATTTACGCGGCTAAGTACGCCACCGTTATTCGTGACACCTTTATTAAGCGCGATCCAAAGAATGCCGACTACTACTCCGAAAACTTCGTGCGCTTTGACAAGAAAGCAACAGAGCTTGCAAACGCACTTCGTAAGGATCAAGCAACCGTGCCGGTAGGTAACTTGAAGCTGCTCACCTACCACGATGCATACGCCTACTTTGCAAAGAACTTCGGCTGGACAGTTATTGGTGCAGTGCAACCGAAGAATTTTTCCGACCCGACTGCTGCTGAAGTGGCCGCTCTCATTGAACAAGTGAAGAGCCAGAAAGTTCCGACAATTTTCGGCTCTGAAGTGTTTCCTTCGAAAGTGCTTGAGGAAATTGGGCGAGCAACAGGTGCGAAGTACGAAGCATCCCTTCGCGACGATGACCTACCAGGCAGCCCCGGCGACAGCGATCATTCGTGGCTTGGTCTGATGAAATATGACTACATCACCATGATCCAAGGGCTTGGTGGCACTACGAAAAATTTGGAAGCGGTGAACACGTCTAGTGGCGTGAAAGATTCAGCGAAGTACCCACAATGACCGGAATTGGCGTGGGGCCAGAACTGATTGAATTAAATGACGTTACCGCTGGATACACCCATCATCCGGTGCTGAGCAACGTCAACTTTCATGTTCACGAAGATCAGTTCACCGGCATCGTTGGGCCTTCCGGAGCAGGTAAAACCACCTTGCTCCGACTGCTGCTTGGCACCCTTAAGCCGATGAGCGGAACTATTGAGAAAAATTCGGACCTTCGAATCGCTTATGTTCCTCAACTTGAAACGGTGAGCTGGAACTTCCCAATAACCGTCGAAGAGTGCGTACTCATGTCACGCAAATCGGCTAACCGCTTGCCGTGGGCAAGTAAATCTGAAAAACAAAGCGTGTACTCGGTTCTTGATCGGCTCAGTATTGCCGATCTGACCAAACGACACATTCGCGAACTCTCTGGCGGTCAGCAGCAGCGGATGTTCTTAGCCCGTGCCCTACTGCGTCAACCACAGATCATGCTGCTCGACGAACCAACCAGCGGAGTAGACGTTGCAACCCGTCACGATGTCTTGCACCTCCTGGCAGACTTGCATGAAGAAGGCATCGCCATCGTGCTCACCACGCACGACCTCAATGGCATCGCCGCACACCTACCTCACCTCGTATGCGTGAATCAGCGAATCGTTGCCTCAGGTGCACCAGCAGATGTGATGAATCCAGATGTATTGGAGCAAACCTTCGGTGCACGTATGGAAGTGCTTGAACACTTAGGGATGCGCATCGTTGTTGATGAAGCGCCACACAGTGGCTCAGTGCGAAGTGGAAGCTGACATGGAAACGCTGATTGAACCCCTGCAGTACGCCTTCTTTCAAAAAGGCCTATTCGTTGCCACACTTTCAGGTGCACTCCTTGGATTTATTGGTGTGTTCATCGTGTTGCGAGGTATGAGCTACATCGGTCACGGGCTTTCGCACTCAATCTTCGGTGGATTTGCCGCCGCTCAACTCTTCGCCTCAAGCTTTTACATCATTGGTGCAGGCATCTGGGGCATCGCTTCCGCACTTGCCATTACTTCCGTAACCAAGCGCAGCCGACTCGGTGCCGATGCAGCAATCGGTGTGATCACTACTGCATCGTTTGCCCTTGGTGTTGCCTTATTCGCCAAGTTCGGAACAAGTGGACCATCCTTTGAAAATGCACTCTTTGGCAGCATCCTTGGGATTAGCACAGAGCAGATCATTGGTTTGATTGCAGTGTCAGTCCTCACCGGGGCCTTCGTATTCTTGCGCTACCGCGCCTTGCTGTTCAGCACGTTTGATCCTGACGTAGCCGATGTTTCCGGTGTGAAGGTGTCCCGTATAGAAGCAATGCTGATGATCGTGTTATCACTTTCAATTCTTGCCACACTTACCGTGATTGGCGTGACCCTAGTCGCAGCGATGCTGGTAATTCCCGCAGTAATTGCACGCATGCTCACTGATTCATTTGGTCGCATGCTGGTGTACAGCACGATCATTGGTGCATTCAGTGGTTTGGTCGGCATGTATTTGAGCTACTACGCAGGCGTGCCATCGGGCACGATGATCGTTCTCGTTGGCGCGGCTCTCTTCTTGATCGTTCTGGCAGTCACTGGAACTCGCGGACTTCGTCGATCTGCCGGTCTTGATTCACATACAGATGCATCAGCGCTGGCACCCATCACCCGCTAGCTCATAGGTTTAGAGTGCTCTCATGTCACTTGCACCCAAAGACACCGCTCCAGCATTCGCACTGAAAAACGATGCAGGCGAAATTGTTCGCCTATCTCAATTCAAAGGCAAGACCGTCATCTTGTATTTCTATCCAGCAGCGATGACTCCTGGGTGCACGAAGCAGGCCTGTGACTTCACTGACAATCTCAAGCTCTTCAACAAGCTCGACTACGTGGTGATCGGCATCTCGCCAGACAAGCCAGAAAAGTTGGCAAAGTTCCGTGAACGCGACAACCTCAAGATCGTGCTGCTTTCAGATCCAGAGAAAGAAGTACTGACCAAGTACGGTGCTTTTGGTGAGAAGAAGCTGTATGGCAAAACCGTTGTTGGCGTAATTCGGTCGACTTTCGTGATCAGCCCAACGGGCAAGATCCAAGAGGCTCTGTATAACGTCAAAGCCACTGGACATGTGGCAAAGCTGATCCGCGATCTCAAGCTTGGTTAGTACGCCGTAAGATTCATCTGCACTCCTCGCGGGAGTGGTGGAATTGGCAGACACGCAGGTCTTAGGAACCTGTGTCTTCGGACGTAGGGGTTCAAGTCCCCTCTCCCGCACCACAGCACTAGCGCTACTGCGCTAGTGCTTTTTGGCTTTGGGAATCAATTGCTCAATTACTGGAGCCAACGCCTGCAGTGCGCGACCTCGATGACTGATGGCATCCTTCTGGGCATCTGACATTTCCGCAGTTGTTACTTGGTGACCCAAAGGCATGAAAATCGGGTCGTACCCAAAGCCGTTGGATCCGCGCCGCTCGGTGATCAGCACGCCATCTAACGTGCCCTCTACTACTCGCTCATCGCCTTCGGGAGTAACGATTGCTGCTGCGCAATGAAATGCGGCGCCGCGGCGCTTTGCCGGTACGTGATCAAGCTGTGCAATCAGAAGATTCAAATTTGCTTCGTCATCTCCATGGGTGCCAGCCCAGCGTGCTGAATAAATACCAGGCATCCCATTCAAAGCATCAACGGATATACCCGAATCATCTGCAATAGCTGGCAAGCCAGTGAAGGCAGAAATCGCGCGAGCTTTCAATAATGCGTTGGCAGCAAAAGAGGTGCCTGTTTCGTCAACATCAGGAAGATCAGGAAATTCCGAAATTCCCACAAGATCAATATCGAGCCCGACCTGCTCAAGAATGCGCCGAAGTTCAACGAGCTTGTGGGCATTCTTACTCGCCAAGATCATGCGAACGGACATAACTGCGAATTCCTAGAGCGCTAGTGCTTCACGCTGCATGCGGGTCAAATCCGCGCAGCCTTGGGCACCAAGGTTCAAGAGCAGATCAAGTTCAGCACGATCAAAAGGCGCGCCCTCAGCAGTGCCCTGAACTTCAATGAAGCGGCCGTCGCCAGTCATCACAATGTTCATGTCAGTTTCAGCGCGAACATCATCGTCGTAATGCAGATCCAATCGTGGCACACCATCGATAATTCCCACACTTACTGCGGCAACAGAATCCGTAAATGGATTACTCGAGAGGTACTTCTTTTCCAAGCCCCAAGTCACCGCATCAGCAAGGGCGACATATGCACCCGTGATCGCCGCCGTGCGCGTACCACCATCAGCTTGCAACACATCGCAGTCAATAACGATGGTGTTTTCACCTAACGTCGACATATCAACAACAGCGCGCAGGCTGCGTCCGATTAACCGAGAGATCTCATGCGTACGTCCACCAACCTTGCCTTTGATGGACTCACGATCATTTCTCTCATTGGTCGCGCGTGGAAGCATCGCGTATTCAGCAGTGACCCAGCCCTTGCCGCTGCCCTTAAGCCAGCGCGGAACACCAGGGGTGAACGAGGCTGTACACAGCACGCGAGTGCGTCCGAAGGAAACCAGAGTTGAACCCTCGGCCTGCTCAAGCCAACCGCGTTGGAAGGTAACGGGGCGAAGTTCTTGGTCGGTACGGCCATCAGAGCGAGGGGTCACAGAAGTCATGGGACGCAAGCCTAATAGGCAGCGTAATTGCGCCCGACCCGTCAGCCGAATTGTCCTACCGAGCCGATCTCCGGCCCTAAGAAGCGGCGTCCGAGACGCTCGAAACTTGCTGGGTCACCTGTTGCGATGAATTGGTGCACGGGATCTGCAAGGTCAGGGTCACGAAGGAGGTCATGAGCGACCAAGGTGCGATAAACATCTTTCGCGGTTTCTTCAGCGCTAGACACGAGCGTCACGTTTTCACCCATCACGTACGAGAGCACACCAGTAAGTAGCGGGTAGTGCGTGCAACCCAGGACCAACGTGTCGATATCTGCCGCTTGCAAGGGATCAAGGTATTCATGTGCCACTTCGAGCAGCGAAGTTCCTGACGTTCTCCCCGCTTCAACAAATTCAACGAACCGCGGGCAAGCTGCAGAGACGATCTCCAGGTTTGGTGCTGCTGCGAATGCATCGTCGTACGCGCGCGAAGTAATCGTCATTTCAGTTCCGATGACACCGATACGACCGTTACGAGTTGCAGCGGCTGCCCTACGAGCTGCCGGGTGCACCACTTCAATCACAGGAACGTCATAACGCTCACGTGCATCACGCAAGGTCGCGGCACTAGCCGAGTTGCAGGCAATCACTAAAATCTTCACGCCATCTTCAACGAGACGATCCATAATTTCCAGGGCGAACTGACGCACTTCAGCGATGGGACGTGGGCCATATGGTCCACGGGCCGTGTCTCCTACATACATGACAGGTTCATGAGGGAGTTGATCAAGAATGGCTCGGGCAACAGTTAACCCCCCGACTCCTGAGTCGACAATGCCTATCGGTGCGTCTGCCATAACCCGCTAAGCCTACGGCGCGGTTGCAGGAAAATATGTCACCGATCCCTACGCTGATGCCCAAGCAGTCGCTCACCTCACAGTGTTGGGCGCCAACCACAAAGGAAATACATGTCAACACCAACCAGCCCTTCCCGCCCAATCGGCGTCATGATCGTCGCCGTTCTTCTGGTTATTGCCGCGGTCTTCAATCTATGGATGGGTTTCCTCGCGATTTTCTCCAGCTTTGGCGAAAACCCAGCTTGGGAAGACATCTACGGCGCTTCACATACGGTTGGAACATTCCAGCTTTGGATGTTCGGCCTGCTCTCAATCTTCCTTGGCCTCATTTACTTCTGGTTGATGAAGATGACCATGATCGGTTCAGCAACTGCTCACACCATCATCAGCATGTTCATGGTGATCAACATCGTGTTCGGCTTCTTCCGCCTTCCATTCGGCTGGGGTTCAATCATCATCAGCCTTCTCGTGCTGCTCATGGTGAACACCAAGAGTGCAGTGGAATGGTTCAAGCAAACCGCATAAATTTTCTCAATGAAACTGGGCAGTCGCGATGCGACTGCCCAGTTTCATTTCTTGTCTCGTGTGATCAAGCCCAGAGTTGGCCTTCAATGCGCGCTTCAGCCTCTTCCAATGTGCCTTCATACGCACCCGTTGATAAATACTTCCAGCCGCCATCGCACACGATAAATGCAATGTCTGCAGAAATACCCGCCTGAACTGCTTTACGCGCTTCACCAAGAGCTGCGTGCAAAATTGCCCCAGTTGAAATTCCGGCGAAGATACCCTCAACTTCAAGCAGCTCACGGGTGCGCTTCAGAGCATCTAGGGGTCCAACTGAAAAGCGACTCGACAATAAAGATGCGTCGTATAGCTCGGGGATGAATCCTTCATCCAAGTTTCGTAGGCCATACACAAGTTCGCCGTAACGTGGCTCTGCAGCGACGATTTGTACATCGGGCTTGTGATCACGGAAGTAACGACCAACACCCATCAGTGTTCCTGTCGTTCCAAGGCCCGCCACAAAATGTGTGATCTCTGGCAGATCTGCAAGCAACTCAGGGCCTGTTGAGTCGTAATGTGCTTGAGCGTTTGCGGCGTTGCCGTATTGGTAGAGCATGACCCAGTCTGGGTTTTCGGCAGCCAAGCCTTTGGCCACCCGCACCGCTTCATTTGATCCACCAGCTGCAGGTGAGGTAATGATCGTCGCGCCCCACATAGTGAGCAATTGCGTACGTTCCGCCGATGTGTTTTCTGGCATGACACAGATCAGTTTGTAACCGCGCTGTTTGGCAACCATCGCCAATGAAATTCCGGTATTACCTGAAGTAGGTTCCAGCAGAGTGCAACCAGGGGTAAGTAACCCTTGTGCTTCAGCATCCAGAATCATATTGAGCGCTGCTCGATCCTTCACTGAACCAGTTGGATTACGGTCTTCCAACTTTGCCCAGATACGAACATCGCTTGACGGCGAAAGACGTGGCAATCCAACGAGCGGGGTATGCCCTACGGAAGCAAGGAGTGAATCAAAGCGCACGATGCGAGTTTTCAGCCGCCGGCAACAGCAGGCAAGATCGTGATCGTGTCTTGATCAGCGATAACGGTGTTCAGGCCATCAAGAAACCGCACGTCTTCATCATTCAAATACACGTTGATGAAGCGTCGTAATCCACTGTCATCAATGAGTCGCCCACCGATGCCGGGGTAATTGGCTTCAAGATTATCGAAAGCGCTTTGTAAGGTCGCGCCTTCTGCCGACACTACCTTTGCGCCACCGGTGTATTCCCGAAGGATCGTTGGCACTCGCACTTCAATCGCCATGACGCCTCCACTCAGTAGGAACCGGTTTCCTCTGGGACCACACGATAGAGGTGGGTATAGATACTGACTACTACAAAAATCCTAGTTGCCAAGGCTTTGCAGCTAGTGCACGTCTACCGGCTCTTCAGTGACCTCGCCATCCACGATTCGGTAGGACCGAAATTCCACTGGGCCAGCCTCTTGCCCATGCTCCCGGGTAGAAACGAGCACATAATGCGCTCCCGGCTCACCGGCCAGGGTCACATCAGTGCGTGATGGATATGCCTCAGTTGCAGTGTGCGAGTGGTAGATGACCACCGGCTCCTCGTCGAGATCGTCCATCTCGCGGTAAAGCTTAAGCAGGTCACTTGAGTCAAACTCGTAAAACGTTGTTGAGCGAGCGGCGTTGATCATAGGAATGAAGCGCTTTGGGGTGTCGGTGCCAGCGGCACCAGCAATCACGCCACACGCTTCATCTGGATGATCAGCCTTGGCGTGCCTGACTATTTGATCAACGAGTTCCTGTGAAATCCGCAGCACGGGGTGATCCTACGGCAGCATGAGTTGAACAAGTGACTCTTGTAAATACGTGAGCCAGTCATACACGCCGAGCAACGGCAGTCGCGGATCATCACGATCGAAGTTTTCAACCTCATCATGGAAATCATCATCAATGCCGATACGCACACCCAAAGCCAGGCGAACATCGTTAAGGAAACCCATCCAGCTAGGCACCATTGCATAGGTCAGCATTACTTTGTCGCCAGAGCGCTGGAGGGTTTCAAGAACGGAATTCGCGTGAGCGGTCTTCATCTGGCGAAGATCATGTTCGGTGAATCTACGGAATTCAGATGATGCTTCCTCGTCATCCCCATACGCATCCGGGAATAGTCGAAGCAGCACTTCACTCGTGGGGCGCTCTGTACTGGGATCAATGCCGACCAAAGCAAATAGCGGATCAGCGTCGGGATCTGCTTTGCGTGGAGCAACAATTTCCAATACTTGTTCTGCCATTGAGACAAGCAGCAAGCGTTCTACCTCTTCGACACGTAGAACGATGCGGGCGTCTGCCTCGCGATAAAAACCTGAGGACATTAATCGTCCTTCTGCAGGGTGGCCCACAGCCCATAGCCGTGCATGGCTGTGACATCGCGCTCCATGGCTTCGCGGGTACCGCTTGAAACCACGGCTCGACCCCGCTCATGGACATCCATCATCAAGAGTTCTGCTTTTGCTTGGTCATATTTGAAATAAGACATGAACACATAGGTCACATACGACATCAGATTCACCGGGTCATTCCAGACAATCGTGACCCATGGTCGATCTGAATCAACATCGAGCGCAGACTCCGTAATTTCAGCAGGCGCGATGGACATGAGACCAGTCTCGCTTACCGTGCAATTGCCAAATCACTCAGCCTCATTGCGCGGTGTCATTGCACTGTGACGGTGAACTCTTCTGAGACCCCAAAACTCAAGGACCCCATTGAACTTGCTGTGGCTCGATATGTATGCGCCCCTTTGGCCTTAGGGGCAACGAACGCAACTCGAGCAACACCGGTGGACAGAGTTGAAGATTTGGCAACACGCACCCACGTTCCAGCCCGCTGCTCTTGGATGATTACCGCTTGGCCAGCTTGCGCAGGCAAGGCAACTACGCGAATCACCAGCTTCGATTTGGCTTTCACCACTGGCTTCTTCGCATTGGCTTTGACAAGACTTGACACATCTATTTGCTTGGCGTCACTGACTTGTTCACCACGACCCGCAGCTGCAGGAATAAAAATGCGCCACTTTCCACCAGCTGTAAAGGTCGGAGCAAAGGTCACTGTTCCATCCACGGCAAGTGGTGCAGTCGCAATGGGAGCCCAAGCGCCTTTGCCTCCACTTTGAAATTGCAGAGCTGCATCGACTCCAGTCACGGGTGCGCCTTGAGAGGTTGCCACCGCCGCAATAGTTCCGATCGTATTGAAGGTCGCTGTTGTCGGGGCAGTGATCGCGACAGCAGTAACTGCAGGAGCCATGGATGCTGAGTAGCCGCGAAGAAGCGGCCACATCGCTGGATCGTCACCACCGATCGTCCAAAAACCAGCTGAATTCAAACCGAGCTGGCCGACCAGTTGAGTACGCACCAGCGCTGCTTGCGGCCCGATCCACCACATAATTCGCTGAGCAACACAGGTTTGCGCAGCGCCACTGCCATCGGTCCAGTTGACGTTCTTGTTGTATTCAATCCAGTTTTCTTGACTCACCGGATCCCACTGAATATCTGCAGGCGTTTTGCCAATCGATGTCAGGAATGCAGGAATTTCTGCTGCAGTGAGCGAAGCTGAAGATGTCAGTGAGGTGTACGCGGTGCGAATCGATCCGCTACTGGCAGCAGGAGGACATACGCCGCTGAGCGCGTATGAGCTCCCGTTTTTTTTCGTCCAAGTTCGACCATAGGCCGGCACACCAACGGTCAGTTTGTTTGCTGGCGCCTGCGTCGTTGCATAGAGCATTGATGCGGTCACCCAACCTATCGGCGCAATTGGACCGGGTGAACCTACATGGAAGTCATACGTCATTATCCGAATGCGATCAGATGGACCCGCAATCCCAGCAAGGTTGTATACCCAATACCCATTTGTTCCGCCGCATTTATTTGCCACGTCACATGGACTCGGAATTGTTACTGATAGCAATTTTCCCTGTGCATGAAGTGCAGCACTCAGTTCAGTCACAAATGCAGTCCAGTTCGGTTGCGTCGCTGGCCAAGATGCTCGTCCGTCAGTGAATGCAAAAGTTTCATAATCAAGATCGATTCCGTCGTATCCACGGCTAGTAACCAGGTTGACAATTTCCGCAATGTGGAGCCCGCGCTTGGGTGGATCAGCCAATGTTGCTGCCATTCGGCCTTTACCTGAACCATCAGCAATGCTTGGCAAAATTGCCAAGCCCGCGCCCCGCAACTGTCCGACCGCCCACGCCGAGTTTGCCTCGGCGCTACCAAAGTTGGGATTGAACTTCACTGTGACACCTGCAGGGCCACCTGCCACTGCGGAGAACCAAAAGGGTGAAACGTCTTTGAGGATGTCAGCATTTGCTACCGCGTTGGTGATTCCGGCTGGCTTGGTTTGGCTCGTCATCCAGTACGGCATCCACCCAGTGATGATTTTGGGGCCACCTTCAGCATGTGCCGCTGGCATGGTGAAAGAAGCACCCGCAATAGCCAAGGCCATGAGGGCCACTCGAAGCTTCATTCCACGCATGCGCACAGGTATATCCCAACATTTCCGACGAACTCCCATTGTGCGGCATGAATCGATGAGACCCGAATCAAGTGATCGCCACCGTCGTGTCGCATGATGTCTGTATGTATGAGTCGGGCACATGGCTGAGCACCCGAGTGCTGACTACAGCTGCAGTGTTCGCCTTGGGTGCGGTTTTCACCACGGTCCCCGCCCAGGCGGAAGACACACCTAGCGTGCCTTCGAGTGAGATGTCTATGGGAACCAAACTCACCACGCGTCTGAAAAACAAGGCCATCGGAAACGACCTTGCCTACGTGGTGATGGACGCGCTGTCCCAAAGAATCGTCGCCTCGAAAAATGGCGACAAGCCAATGCTCCCTGCCTCAAACATGAAAATCATTACAGCCACGAACGTGTTATCGACTATGGCACCAACGAAAACATTCACCACGGCTGTATTTCCTGAATCAACGTCAGGTCGAGTTGTGCTGCAGGGTGGTGGCGACCCTCTCTTGACCAAGAGGAATCTCAAGGCGCTCGCAACAAAAGTTGCGGCACTGGTCGATCATTCTCAACCACTCATAGTTGACACCGATCTCAATATGTTTCCCGAGCCAACCAATGGCCCTGGTTGGACAAAACGCTACATACCTTCCGTGGTTTCTCCGGTAACACCACTTGGCATCTATGGTGACTATTCACGTAACCCAACGGATTACGCCATCAATACTTTTATCACCGAACTCAATCGCTTGGGTATTCAGACCTCTCGTGGCATTGAACTTGACGTTGCAGCAGATTCGATTCCATTGGCTTCAATATCTCCGCATACAGTTGCTGATGCAGTGCACATAATGTTGTTGGATTCAGAAAATAACGTCGCTGAAATTCTGTTTCGACATGTAGCCATTGCGACTTTGCATCCTGCGACTTGGCAAGGTGCTGCTGAAGCTGCTCTTGCGAACCTCAATGCACTTGGTCTCAACACCGCAAATCTTCGTCTGGCCGATGGCAGCGGACTGTCACGTGCTGATCGCCTCACAGCCATTTTTTTGGCAAATGTTCTTCGGCTTGTGAGCACTACTGATCCCACCCGTTTTAGTGTGATGTTTGAACCCGGTTCTATGCCTACTTCAGGAGTGGATGGAACGTTAAAGGCAAAATTTCATCGCTATACATCTGCGCCGAGTTCATGCGCAAAGGGCAATATTCGAGCAAAAACAGGAACCCTGCATGACACCATCACTCTTTCCGGAACCACGCATGATGCCGATGGCCAACTCAAAGTGTTTTCCTTCTTGGTCAATAACCGACCAACGCAAGTGATTCCGTTGCGCACTAGGCAAGCCATTGATGGACTAGCCGCCACAATCACCGGGTGCTGGTAGAAATCAACTAGCGAAGAGCGCGACTAATTTCACCAGCTGCTCGCGCAACACGAGGACCGACTTCAAGTTCGGGAAGTTCGCGTAACGAAACAACACCGACACTCGCTTCGAGTCCTGGTACCGCGATGATCGGAGCAGCTATCCCGAAAGCACCTTGCGGTCCATCATTTGTTGCCAAAATCCAAGGAGGGTCAAGAGGACGACCCGCGGCGGTTCGGGCCGCAAGAATTGCTCGCCCCGCAGCCCCGGCTTCAAGGGGATGACGTGAACCAACGCGATAAGCAACATGAACATCTGATCGACTTGGCTCGACAACAACAGCGGCTACGGCTTCCAGGCCATCAACGATGGTCAGGTGCGCAGTGGCCCCCACCGCGTCCGCGAGTAAACGAAGTGCAGGCAAGGCCACATCGCGTACAACTGGCTGAACTTGTCGCCCCATCGAAAGTAGTGCCAAACCCAAACGACATTTTCCGTCTGCTGAGCGACGGAGGAACGCATGCTGTTCTAGGGTGACTACTAGGCGATAGACAACGGTACGACCGATGCCAAGGGCATGTGAAATTTCGGTGACGGTCAATCCGTCAGGGGCCTCGGCAACGACTTCGAGGACATGCAGGCCACGACCAAGTGTTTGTGAGGTTTCAGCAGCCATGGGATAAATGTAATGGCCCACGGCATCGCCGTGGGCCATTACAAGCGGTGATGCTTACGCAGCAGCCTTACGAACTGCAAATGAAGCGATGATTTCGAAGATACCGATCACGATCAACCAGATACCCACAACCCAAGCAAGTGCAAGCACAGACAAAGGTGCGGTCAGAATGATGATGCCACCGATAAGAATCACGATGCCAGAAAAGATGGTCCAACCACGACCAGGCATACCTTTGGCTGCAATTCCGGCAAAGAGATCTGCGAAACCGCGCATCAGGAAGCCAACGCCGATGAAGATTGAGAAGACCCAGTCAGCAAGCAACACGCTGTCTTGGTTGAAGAAGTAGCGCAATGAAACAAAACCAATAATCAGCGACAGGATGCCGGTGATGAGGTAAAGCGCACGAGCGCCACCACTCAGGCCTGATGCAAAGGCGCGCACAACCTGCCATACGCCAGTGACGAGAAGCCAAATTGCGAAGATGATGGAAAGCGTGCTGAACGCCTTTTCAGGAGCTGCGACTGCCCAGATACCAACTGCAAGGCTGACGATGCCGATAAACAGCAGCACCCACCAGTTACGTCCGATTGCTGACAACACTTCATTTTCTTCAGCGGTAACTGAATCCACTGTAGACATTCGTCCTCCATTGATTTGTAAAAGGTACGCGGTTCGCGCACGTGACTTCGATCGTAGGGTCGCTCAACGAACCCAAGGCCTTCCCACGCCAAACAGGCGGTGAAAATTCCCTACTCTTTGACAGAAATCGTGCGGTTTACCCCGGTGGTGAACCAATTAGCCTGCAAGTTCGCTAGCTGGCCTGTTTTGTCCATGTTTTCCAATACAGCATTCACGCATGTGATCAACGGGTCTCCGGCGATCATCGTGAGCACATAGTTCGGTCCGCGAGATGTCGCAGGAAATTGGCCAACGACCACGAGTTCACCGTTGAAGGTGTTGAGGACCTGCATCACTTGATCAAGAGGAACGATCATTCCATTGATGTAGTAATCACGCATCGCAGTTTTCAGTACGTTATTTGACGGGTAGGCAGTGGATCCAAGACCTAACACATCGGTAACGTACTCGTCGCTGGAACTTCCTTTCACTACCCCGAGTTTGGTTCCGCGCAGCTCACGTGACGATGTCACTTTCGCCAAAGATGAATCAGGTCTAGCAAGCAACACTTGTTGGTCTTTGAGATACGGCTCACTTTGTAAGACACCAGCAGCAACAGTTGATGAAGGGATACGACCGATCCCAAAGTCAAGATCTTGGCGTGTAGGAGATGACAATTGCTTCGTTGTAACTTTTTCCCATCGCACTTGATTTGATTCAAATCCCAGGGAACGGGCTATTGCATTCACCACAGCTACTTCAAAACCAACGGGGTCTGCGGGAGTGCGATCGACAAAATACGGCGCTTGCGCTCGTGAATATCCAACATTGAGTTGACCCGAATCCCGTGTAGTCAGATTCACTGGTGCGCAATCACCTGTGGTGAACAACGCGCCACTTGTTTCAGTGGTGGCCGACACCTCTGTGTTGTCTACCGTCTGAGCAGTAGACCCGCAGCCCTCAAGGAGAAGCGCTGTACTCAACAATGCAACCGTGCCGACAAGCACACGCATGTTCACATGATTACGAATCGGAACCGCCACCTGGTGGGAGACCTTGATGAATCTTTTGACAATCAGGGCAGATCGGAAACTTCGAAGGATCGCGGCCGGGGATCCAAGTTTTGCCACACAGGGCCTTCACTGGTGTTCCTGTTACTGCACTTTCAACGATTTTTGCCTTTTCCACATAATGCGCAAACCGCTCATGGTCGCCGTCGTCATTACTCAGACGTGTGTCCTCTTCAAGCAGGGTGCCACCTGACAGGCTTGGCGTATCCAACGGTGTGGTCATGGCGCCAATGATAATTGTTTGGCTAACTGCGGGCCCTAGGACTAGAAGAAACGGGACTTAGGACCTTGGATCTCCAATGGACTCACTTCTACGTTTGGGCTATGCCACAGCAATCTCTCGCCCAGGTCCCGACTGATTCCACGTGGTTCTGGCAGGATCATGGCTCCTGTCGCACCGCTGATCCGTTGCTGTTCTTTCACCCGCAAAACGAGCGAGGAAGTTCACGTATTAAGCGTGACCGAGCGGCCAAAGTTGTGTGCGCCAGCTGTACCGTGCGCTTGGACTGCGCCGACTACGCGGTGCGTGCCCGTGAGCCTTATGGCGTATGGGGTGGCCTGTCAGAAGATGAACGCGAGCAAATTTATGCCCGCCTGACTGCTCACTGCTATCCACATCGCCCCGGTGAAGGCTCCAAGGCAGCAGCAAAGGAAATCGCTGCGGCAGTCTCCCCTCGCGCTCTTGGGATCGCCTAACCCAATTGACTCTTACCCCCCACGAAGGCACTAGCGTTCGTGGGGTGAAACTCCACAATCGCGACTTCCTCCAGGAATCTGACTTCAGTGCCGAAGAACTCCAGGGTCTCCTTGACCTCGCGGCGCAGTTAAAAGCAGAGAACAAAGCCGGAAACGAGCGCCAGCAGCTGGTCGGCAAGCACCTTGCCCTTATCTTTGAAAAGACTTCCACTCGCACGCGGATTGCTTTTGAGATCGCTATGAAAGACCAGGGCGGACATACCACGTTGTTGGATCCCGCTAGCTCGCAGATTGGTCATAAGGAATCAATTGCTGACACTGCTCGAGTGTTAGATCGTTGGTTTGATGCAATTGAATACCGTGGTGCTGACCACGCGACGGTACTTGCACTTGCCGAAAACTCAACCGTTCCGGTTTTCAATGGACTTACCGATCGCTGGCATCCAACCCAAATGCTGGCTGACTTCCTGACCATGCAAGAGCATGCGCCAGCTACTGGCTCGTTGCGTTATGCATACGTGGGCGATGCTCGTTACAACATGGGCAACTCTTTGCTGATGATGGGCGCAATCATGGGCTCGGATGTTCGTATCGTTGCACCGAAGAGTCTTTGGCCAGATCAGGAAATCCAAGAACTCGCGCAGGCTCGCGCTGACATCAGTGGAGCAATGCTTACGCTCACTGAAAATACTGCCGAGGGCCTTGCAGGCGTTGATTTTGTCCACACTGACGTGTGGGTCTCCATGGGAGAACCCAAAGAAGTCTGGAACGAGCGCGTAGCACTCCTACGTCCATATCGAATTGATGCAGAACTGATGTCTCACGCAAACAATGCGAAATTCATGCACTGCTTGCCTGCATATCACGATCAGAACACTGCTGTAGGTCGTCAGATCGCTGACCAATTTGGTTTACTTGATGGCGTAGAAGTCACAGATGATGTCTTCGAATCACCAGCAAGCATCGTGTTTGATCAAGCCGAGAATCGAATGCACACCATCAAGGCACTTCTCGTTGCAACCTTGAGTTAACGCTTCGAACACAAGTAAGGGCCCAGAGCTTACGCTCTGGGCCCTTACTTATTGCTCTAAAAATTATGCCTTTGCGAGACGATCGCGCAAACCTGCAAGCTGCGAACGAAGTTCTGCAGGAACATGGTCGCCGAACTGGTTGTAGTACTCCTCAGTGAGGTCTGCTTCTGCAAGCCACGTTGTTGGATCGATTGCAAACAGATCAGCAAGGTTCTCAGCTGAAATATCCAGACCTTCAACGTTCAGATCACCAGCAACAGGGACGCGGCCGATAGCGGTTTCAACCGCATCTGCTTCACCATCAAGGCGACGAACGATCCACTCGAGTACACGTGAGTTCTCGCCGTAGCCAGGCCACATGAATTTGCCATTGGCATCCTTGCGGAACCAGTTGACGGAGTAGATGCGAGGCAACTTCTCAGGTGTAGTGGCTGCGCCAACCTTCAACCAGTGACCCCAGTAGTCAGCCATGTTGTAGCCACAGAACGGAAGCATTGCGAATGGGTCGCGGCGAAGCTGACCCATGCCGCCCACGGCTGCTGCCGTCATTTCTGATGACACGGCTGAACCAACGAATACGCCGTTGTTCCAGTCAAATGATTCGGTTACCAGTGGAACGGTGGTTTCACGACGGCCACCGAACAACATTGCATCAATTGGCACGCCTGCTGGGTCTTCCCAGTTAGGTGCGATTGATGGGCACTGGTTCGCAGGTGCTGCAAATCGTGAGTTTGGATGGCTTGAAGGTTCATCAGATGCTGGAGTCCAGTCATTGCCCTTCCAGTCGATGAGGTGAGCCGGTGCTTCAGGGGTGAGCCCTTCCCACCAGATGTCACCATCGTCTGTCAATGCAACGTTGGTGAAGATGCAGTTGGCATCAAGGCTTGCAACCGCGTTGGCATTGGTGTCCATACCCGTACCTGGAGCAACACCAAAGAATCCAGCTTCTGGGTTAATCGCGTATAAACGACCGTCAGCGCCAAAACGCATCCAAGCGATGTCATCACCAACGGTTTCAACCTTCCAACCGGGGATGGTTGGTTGAAGCATTGCGAGGTTTGTCTTGCCGCAAGCTGATGGGAATGCAGCAGTGACATAGCGGACGCTGCCCTTTGGCGAAGTGAGCTTCAAGATGAGCATGTGCTCAGCAAGCCAGCCTTCGTCACGTGCCATTGCTGAAGCAATACGAAGTGCGAAGCACTTCTTGCCCAAAAGTGCGTTACCGCCGTAACCGGATCCGTACGACCAGATCTCATGTGTCTCTGGGTAGTGAACGATGTACTTGGTGTCATTGCATGGCCAGGCAATGTCGTCGCGCTTGTTGCCAGCCTCATCAATCAGTGGGTAACCAACTGTGTGGATTGCTGGAACGAATTCACCGTTCTCACCAATGATGTCGAGGGCACCCTTGCCCATGCGGGTCATGATGCGCATGCTGGCTACTACGTATGGTGAATCAGAGATTTCAACACCGAGCTGAGCAATTGGTGATCCAAGAGGTCCCATTGAGAATGGGATGACGTACATCGTGCGTCCGCGCATTGAGCCAGCAAATAAGCCGTTCATCTTTTCGCGCATCTCAGCAGGTGCTGCCCAGTTGTTCGTTGGACCGGCATCAACTTCATTTTCTGAACAGATGAAGGTGCGGTCTTCAACTCGAGCAACGTCACTTGGGCTTGAGCGCGCCAAGAAGGAGTTTGGGCGAATCTCTGGGTTCAAACGAATGAACGTGCCAGCGTCGACCATCAGCTGGGTCAGGCGATCCCATTCTTCTTGCGAACCATCGCACCATTCCACCCGCGCCGGCTGCGTCAGCGCTGCCACTTCTGCGACCCACTGAATCAATTTCTTATTGCGGGTTGGGGGATTCTCGAGACCGGGAACCGACATGAACACTCCTCGTTGAGTTACTGAACAAAGGCAAGGATGCTCCCTTTTTTGAAGGGACATGCCCGTGAACACCATGCAAACGTTCTCTTGTGACTAAGTGCACAGGTTTTTGCCACAAAAACGTGGTGCGGCTCACGTTCAGTGACCCACCATTCGGACCTACCGGACAGCCGCAGCCATTCGCTCAATGACTTGAGTCAAAATTTCAGGCGAAGTAGCGAAATTCAACCGAGCAAATCCATGGCCAGTGGGGCCAAATGTGGGCCCTGAATTCAGGCCAACTCGAGCCCTATCCATAAAGAAAGCTGCCGGGTCCCGATCAAGATTCAAGGCTCGACAGTCAAGCCAGGCAAGGTAGGAGGCCTGCGGCTGCACTAACTCAATCAGCGGCATGTGCTCTGCCAAAAGTGCGCGTAACAATTCCTTTTGCCGACCAAGATGCGTCAACATTTCATCGAGCCATGTCACACCATCAAAGTAGGCCGCTTGCGCAGCAAGTACTCCAAGATGCCCGGCGCCTTGTTGCACTTCCAGTGGAATGCGCTCGTGCAGTTTTGCGTGGAGTTCCCGGGTGCTAGAAACCACTTGGGCGCATTTCAAACCAGCGATATTCCACGCCTTTGATGCGGAGATCACGCTGACTGCGGATTCGTCACCCGCCAAAGTTAAATACGGAATGAATTCATAGCCATGATGAGTGAGCGGTCCATGGATTTCATCAGAGACAACGAGCACTGAAAATTCTTGAGCAAGTGTTGAAATGAATGTCATCTCGTCACGATCAAATACACGCCCTGTTGGGTTGTGCGGACTACAGGCTAGGAATGCCGTGACTTCAGGTCGACTAAACGCCATGCGCATGGCTGCACGATCAAAGGTGTAGCGACCATCGAGATAGAGAAGTGGCACGTCTACCAGATCACGATGAGCCACTTTCATAACTGTGCTGAAAAACGGTGGATACACCGGACTTGTGATCACAACTGCTTCACCAGGTTGCGTCAATGCCAGTAATACTTGCCCAACCCCCGTTAACACATCAGCAACAGGCATTACACACTCAGGATCAATTTCCCACTGCCAGCGTTGACGCGCAAATGAGCAAAGCGCTACTCCTAAATCACTTGTCCAGGCATAGCCTGTGTCAGATCGAGTGATTGCATCAGTGAGTACCCGTGCAATTGGTTCCGCCAGTGCGAAATCCATTTCAGCTATCCAGGCCGGGATCACATCACTTTCATAGGCTCGCCATTTCGCACTTTGACGCTGGCGAAGCTGGTCGTGTGACTCGTATGAAAAATGGCTCACTGGATCAGGATGTCACACGGGAAAGCGACGTGAACCGACGCAATCGAAGTGAGTTAGCCACCACGAATACCGACGAAAATGCCATCGCTGCCCCAGCCAGCATTGGGCTGAGTAATCCAAATGCAGCGAGCGGAATCATGGCAACGTTGTAGGCAAAAGCCCAAAATAGATTGCCCTTGATAACCCGCAGGGTGCTTCTTGAGAGGCGTAATGCGTCGACTGCCGCGACCAGATCATTGCGAACCAACGTGATATCACTTGCTTCAATAGCGACATCTGAACCTGCGCTCATCGCTAAACCAAGGTCTGCCTGAGCTAATGCGGCAGCATCATTGATGCCATCACCCACCATCGCCACGACTAATCCTTGAGCTTGACGCTCACGCACTGCTGCAACTTTGCCTTCAGGGCGAACGTCAGCAATCACTTCATCGATTCCCACCTGAGAAGCAACTAGCTCTGCAACTTTGGCGTTGTCTCCGCTCAACAGCACAGGGGTAACGTTGAGCGAGCGAAGGGCCTTGATTGCTCCTGCGCTTGTGTCTCGCAAAGTGTCCGCAAGTGCGATGAGTCCGATCATCTGATCACCGCGCGCAATAGCAACTTGGGCAAGGCCACCTTCTCCCGCCGATTGAGTTGCAACGCTAAACCAAGGTGGAACTGCAGCGACAGTGCGTGCAAGTACCCAACTTGGTCGACCAACACTGATGCGTTGACCAGCCACTGTTGCCTGCGCACCTAACCCTGGGAAATTCGAGAATTCATCAACTGTGCACACTTCATAGTCCATCGCCGCTATTGCTCGGGCTAATGGATGTTCACTGAAACGTTCAACACAACCGGCTATCGATAGGACTTCAGCTTCCGAAACATTCGGTGCGCAAGAAACTTGACGAACATTGACCTTGCCGGTGGTGATGGTCCCCGTTTTATCAAGCAGCATCACATTCACATGCCGACTTAACTCGAGGGTTTCTGGGCCACGAATCACAATGCCCATGCGGGCACCACGCCCAGTACCCACAAGAAGCGCGATGGGCGTCGCTAAGCCAAGAGCGCATGGACAAGCGATGATCAATACCGCCACTGCCGAGGTAAAAGCCTTCTGTGAATCCTGGGTTGAGATGAACCAGGCAATCCACGTGATAATTGCAATACCGAGCACTGTGGGTACAAAAACAGCGGAGACCCGATCAGCTAACCGTTGGATCGGTGCTTTACCGGATTGTGCTGCCACGACGAGCTCTGCGATTTGAGCCAGTTTGGTTTGTGCCCCTACACCTGTCGCGCGGACTTCCAGACGACCATCGAGGTTCACCGTTGCTCCGACAACCGTTGACCCCGGCTTCACTTGTACCGGAACAGATTCGCCTGTGAGCAAAGCTTCATCAACTGAACTCATGCCGGAAACAACAACCCCATCGGTTGCAATGCGTTCTCCCGGGCGAACAATGAAGTGCTCGCCTACGAGAAGTGTGTCAAGTGCTATTTGTAATTCCACTCCTTCGCGCAGCACCGTTGCTTCAGCCAGTTGCAATGAGACGAGTGAACGAATCGCTGCACTTGATCGTCGTTTCGCGCGCGATTCGAACCAACGGCCAGCCAATACAAACACCGGAACTGCCGCAGCTACTTCGAAGTAGAGCGCCGGCGCGCTTATGCCGTCACTCATTTCACCCATGCCATGAGTATCTGAATAGCCCAAGGCTCCGGCACCACCCCAAAACAGTGCCCAGCAACTCCAACCGAAGGCTGCTGCGATCCCTAATGTGATGAGTGTGTCCATCGTCGCTGTTCCGTGGCGCAAGTTCAGGAAGGTTGCGCGGTGGAAGGGCCAGGCGCCCCACACCACAATCGGCACAGTGAGTGCAAAAACAACCCACTGCCAGCCGTTGAATTGAAAGGTGGGAACCATCGATAGCAGCACTACGGGGATCGCACACGCAAACGAAACCCAGAAATGCAGTTTTGTGCTGTTGGCCTCTCGCACGATCGCTTCTTCGAAACTCACGCCCGAACCAGGGGAAACTGCGTCGTAACCAGCCTCGCGAACTGCTTGAACCAACTCCTTAACTGACACTTCCCCTGAAACCTCCACGTGCGCGGATTCAGTTGCATAGTTCACTGATGCGGTAACTCCGGGCAGGGTGTTGAGTCGGTTTTCAATATGTCGAGCGCAAGCGGTGCAGGTCATTCCAATGACCGGAAGGTCAATTTCCGAAACCTTGCTCATCGAATCCTGCTTACTTTCGTGGCGACTGGCTGCGCACCTAACCTCTTCAGCATACTTTCACTCCTACGACTGAAGGAATTCTTGCGTGCCAGCCGAAAGCGAACATCCGCGAATCCGTACCTTTAAACCAAGGCGCGGACGCATCACTGAGCGCCAAGCTCGGGCGCTGGAGGAGCACAGCCCTTTCCTCATCACGACAAGTAATCCCCTTGAACTACCCAAAATTTTCGGTGCCAAAGAGGTAATTCTGGAAATTGGGTTCGGAACCGGGGTGACCACTGCTGCAATGGCTGCCGCGCAACCCGACCATGGGTTTCTGGCTATCGATGTTCACACCCCAGGTGTAGGTGACCTCATTGCTCGTATTCATGAAGAAGGCCTCACGAACCTCTATGTGATTGAAGGTGATGCCATCGAGTTACTCGAGCATCAGATCGCACCTGCATCGCTTTCCGGCATCCGCAGTTTCTTCCCGGATCCGTGGCCAAAAGCCCGCCATCACAAACGGCGCCTCGTGCAGCCCGAGCGCATTCAACTCATGGCAAGCCGAGTGCGAACTGGTGGAAGCTGGAATATCGCCACGGACTGGGAACCATATGCAGAACACATCGAGGAAATGATGGCAACGCAAGCACAATGGGTTGGCGGAAAGATCGATCGCCCAAGTTGGCGCCCAGTAACACATTACGAATCCATCGGCCTTTCACATGATCGAGTGATCAATGATTTCCAATACCAACGAACCGAAACCCCCCACACGCACATCTAAAATACGGCACGATCAGACCATGGCGATTCTTGGTAACACCACACTTGACGTATTCCCCCTCTGCTTCGGCGGCAATGTGTTCGGCTGGACAGTCGACGAACCCACCGCGTTTGAAATTCTTGATGCCTATGCGGCTGCCGGTGGCAATTTCATCGATACCGCAGACATGTACAACTCATGGCTACCTGATCACCCAATCGGTGAATCAGAAATCATGATCGGTAACTGGATGAAGGCCCGTGGTAATCGAGACACAATCGTGCTCGCGACAAAAATCAGCAGCCTGCCAAGTCGGAAGGGCCTTTCAGCTGCAAATATCGCTGCCGCTACGCAGGATTGTCTTGATCGTCTTCAGACTGATTACATCGATGTGCTCTACGCACATCGCGATGATCTTGAAACACCAATGCTGGAGACGATGACGGCATTCAACGAACTCGTCACTTCAGGCAAGGTTCGCTACCTCGGAGCATCGAACTTCACCGCAGAGCGTCTTCAGGAATCACTTGACGTGTGTGCTGAACACAATCTTGCGAAGTATTCAGTTTTGCAAAACAACTACAACCTGATGAATCGCAAAGAATACGAGGCCGATGTTCGCGCAATTGTGGCGAAGGCGGGTATCGCGCATGCGCCTTACTACGGACTGGCTAGTGGATTCCTCACCGGTAAATACCGCCCCGGTGTTGAGGTAGACAGCCAACGCGCTCGAGGTGCGGCCAAGATGCTGGACGCTCGTGGCCTCGCAGTGCTAGCTGCTCTCGATGAAGTTGCAGAACGCCATCAGGTGCCCGTTGCTTCCGTGGCGTTGGCGTGGCTTTACGCCCAGCCAACAATCGGTGCACCAATTGCCAGTGCCAGAACTCTTGAACAACTCAATGAGTTGCTTCCGATGGCGACCCTGCAACTCAGTGATGCAGAACTCGCATCGTTAACAGCAGCTTCAGAGATCTGAGTAACGACTCATCGCTCTTCACCCTTCAGTGCACGAAGCTATGATTGAAGTGTGAGTAGCGAAAAGGTCGGCGAGCAAAGCAAGCAGGAACTGCTGACTCCCGCTGAAGACTTCACTCAACAGTTATTGTTACGCAAGGTTGATCGCGACATATTTACCGGCCTTGCTAATGGCGGTGGCCCGATTCGCACCTACGGTGGTCAGGTAGCAGCTCAATCGCTGATGGCTGCTGGCATGACGGTTGATGATCCAGGTCGGTATGTACATTCGCTCCACGGTTACTTCCTGCGCCCAGGTCGCACTGAAGAACCCATTACATATCTAGTTGAGCGCCCTCGCGATGGCGGTTCTTTTTCATCGCGCATTGTTCGTGCCATTCAAAATGGCGAAACGATCTTCATGATGACGGCTTCGTTCTCCGTAGAAGACTGGGGGCCTGAGCACCAATTCACCCAGCCGTTTGCACCTCCTCCGGAAGCAGGCGTGTGGGATCCGTTTATGGACCCAGAGCCCGATGCAGGTGGTGAAAGTGCGGCTTCCCGTAATCGTCGACGTTGGATCGACTTGCGCCTCTTTGATCCAGAAAAGCCGGTCGAAATGATTGACGGCCGCTACGAACGCATGGCGTGGGTGCGAATCCTGCAAGAACTGCCAGAGGATCCCCTTATCCAGGCCTGTGCGTTGACGTATCTCTCTGATCTGACCATGGTGCCGACAGCGTTAAGCCCAAATGTGCAGATGCGAGAACAGCTGCAGATGGCATCTATTGACCATGCAGTGTGGTTTCACGCGCCTATTCAGGCTGATCAATGGTTGCTGTTCGCACAGGACACTCCTGTTGCGCGCGGCGGACATGGGCTAGCTCGCGGTTTGTTCTACAACCCAGAGGGAACACTTATTGCATCTGTTGTGCAGGAGTCACTTATCCGAGGTCAGCGTAAAAAATCGTAGCCAACTACGCAGGGAGCTGTGCAACAAGCACTGGCACTTCTGCTAACGAACGCAATGTGTCATTCATATGCGTGCAACCATCAATGCCTGGCAATTTCTCATTCACTGACGCACGGAAATTGCGTAACGGCTGACCAACCATACGACCAACAGACAGCGTTGCCATCGGGCATTCGTAATGCGGCAATACTCGCGGATCCGCAGAAATAGAAATGACATTTCCTGTGGTCGGATCTGCAGTAGCCGACACGACATATTCGTGAACCGCATGTCTTTGACCCTCAGGCGATGTGTAAGAGTCTTGGAAGAAAGCTTCGATATGCACGACACCTTCTTCCAACCACACATCAATACGACGCGACCTTCGATGTGAAGCTTCCTTAGGTGAAGTCAGCTCATGCCACGCCCATGAATCAGATTGATTATCGATATCAGGAACAGGCTTGGTGTCACCCATCGATCCAGTTGTGCCATCTTCGTTGAGCGCAGTTGAGCCAGGTGCAAATCCAGCACAGATGCCTTGCATCACGCGCTTACCCATAAGCGCTTCCATTTTTTTCATTTGCGCCGCTAGCTCTTCAGGTGTTTGCCAGAA
>WLOE01000019.1 GCA_009699465.1 Actinomycetota bacterium
ACCTCTGGCTGAAGCTCGCCCATGAGGTCGGTCCAATTGAGGGACGATCCACCAAGGCCATGCAACATCAATGCGGGTTCAGCCGCAGGTGCGCTCGATTGAGCGTGCCGATAGGCCAGCGTTCGCGCAGGGAAGAAAACTTCCTCACGTGGCCACGGCCGTATTTGTTCTGACACCCCTCAAGGCTACCTATATTTAGAGCACTGCAACTATGGGTATTACGCAACGAGCAAGGGAAACGACATGGAAATCAAGATTGGCGTCCAGTACTCAACACGCGAGATCTCCCTTGAAAGCGATGAGAAGCCAGACAAGATCGCTTCAGCTGTGGATGCTGCTGTCTCAACTGGCTCACTCCTCAAGCTCACCGACGATCGCGGTCGCACCGTGATCGTTCCCGGCGACAAAATCACTTATGTTGAACTTGGCCCAGCATCCTCACGCAAGGTTGGTTTCGGTCACTAATTCCTGAAGCACCCTCACGCGGTGCCTCATACGTAGTGCACTGGGTACACTGAAACCCTCATCGTGTTGGTACCGGCCTTTGGCCTTCCGCCCCACGAGCTGTTACTGGGGAGTCACCCTGAGCACTTCAAGCACCGTTGACCCAACGAGCGCACCTACGTTCGCTGAATTGGGCACCGACCCACTCATTGCCGCCGCACTGCTCGAAGATGGCATTGAGCGCGCTTTCCCAATCCAGGAAATGTGCCTCTCGATGGCCCTCGAAGGCCGCGACATCATTGGCCAGGCCAAGACCGGCACTGGCAAAACCCTTGGCTTTGGTATTCCACTGTTGCAGCGCATTGACCTGGAAGGCGACCGCGATAAGCCACAGGCCATCGTCATCTGCCCAACCCGCGAGCTTGGCCTACAGGTGGCAACTGACCTCGAGCGCGCTGGTCGCTTGCGTGGCGTGAAGGTACTCGCCGTGTACGGCGGTCGTGCTTATGAACCGCAAATCGAAGCCTTGCAAAATGGCATTGACGTCGTTGTTGGAACACCCGGTCGCATCATCGACCTCTCCAACCGCAAAGACCTCGACCTCAGCAATATTCGCGTGCTCGTACTCGACGAGGCTGACGAAATGCTCGACATGGGTTTCTTGCCTGACGTCGAGCGCATCGTTTCTGCGGTTCCAGCAAAGCGTCAGACCATGTTGTTCTCAGCAACGATGCCGGGTCAGATTTTGAACTTGGCTCGTCGCTACATGACGACGCCAACTCATATTCGCGCAAGCGAGCCAGGGAACGACACCCAAACTGTTGATGCGATTGAGCAACATGTGTGGCGCGCGCATCCTCTCGACAAGATCGAAGTGGTTGCGCGAGTACTTCAGGCTGAAGGTCGTCAACTAGCAATGATCTTCACTCGCACAAAGCGCAAGGCACAAAAGATTGCTGACGATCTCACCGAGCGCGGCTTCGCCGTTGGTTCAGTGCACGGCGACCTTGGCCAAGGTGCACGCGAACAAGCACTTCGCGCATTCCGTAACGGCAAAGTCGACGTGCTTGTGTGCACCGACGTTGCTGCCCGCGGTATCGATGTCGACAACGTCACTCACGTGATCAACTACGAGTGCCCAGATGACGAAAAGACCTACGTTCACCGCATCGGTCGCACAGGTCGCGCTGGTAACTCAGGGGTTGCAGTCACCCTCGTTGACTGGGAAGACATTGCTCGTTGGCAGATGATCGATCGTGCCTTGAAGCTGCCCTTCAAGGATCCAATCGAAACCTACTCAACCAGTGATCACCTCTACACCGGCTTGAAAATTCCTGCTGGCACCACAGGTTCGTTGCCTAAGTCAGGTCAAACCCGCGAAGGCTTAAACGCTGAAGGCGTTGAGGATCTTGGCGAAACCGGCAAGAAGAAGCCTGCTGGCAACAACGACAAGCACCACGGCAAATCACATGGAGATAAGCCAAAGGGTGATCGACCACGCGGGGATAAGTCACGCAACGACAAGCCTCGCAATGATCGCCCTCGTGCCGATAAGCCAAAGTCTGATGCACCGAAATCAGATGGTGCAAAGTCTGATGCCGCTGCACTCAAAACTGAAGGTGCTCGTCAGCGTCGTCGCACTCGCAGTGGCAGTGGCACGCCAGCAACACCTGCAGCTGAGTAACTACAACGCAAGTAACGCTTGCGCAAGATCGCGATAGTTACGTGCGCCAACACTTGTTGGCGCCGTAGCTAATACGGTGCGTCCAGCCGCCGGTGCTTCAGCAAAACGAATTGATCGCGCTATCGCGGGCAATACTTTTACGCCGTAGGTGCTCGGAAGGTCAGCCAACACTGCACGAGCATGTGTGGTGCGACCGTCGTATTGAGTTGGAATAATCCCAGCAACTTTGAGATCTGCATTTGCGAAAGTGCGCACATCACTAATCGTTTGCAGGAGCTGACCAACACCGCGGTGCGAAAGAGTTTCACATTGCAGCGGAATTGCGACAGAGTTCGCGGCGATTAACGCACCGACGGTGACGATGCCTAGCGAAGGCGCACAATCCAGCAAAATCCAGTCATAAGAACTCTGTAACGGTTTCAACGCATCACGCACCGCAAACTCGCGGCCCTTTGATGTGGCAAGTGCTGCATCTGCGTCGGCTAACCGAATTGTCGCCGGGAGAAGATCAACACCTTCACCAGTGTGAATGATGGCGCGCCTCGCAGCTTTACCCTCAACGAGAAGTTCGCGCGTGCACAGTTGCACGTCTTCAGGATCAACACCGAGGCTGAACGTCGCACAACCTTGCGGATCCAGATCAACAACGAGTACTCGCTGCCCGAGTTCAACAAGGGCCGCACCCACGCTCACCACTGTTGTGGTTTTGCCCACCCCACCCTTTTGGTTAGCGAAAGCAAGAACGTGAGCCATCTGCACATTGTGCCGGTATCGACTTACCCTTGGATTTATGCGGTTCACCTACCTCTTGGATGGCGATGCGCGACAACTTCGCGATCTTCGAGCAGAGCTTGCGATCTGGGCTGACCCCGCCACTGGCGTCATTGATGATCTCCTCATTGTGACCAATGAGTTGGCCGCTAACGCCCTGATCTATGGCAGCCCGCCAATCAAGGTTTCACTTCAGGCCTATCAAGACTCCGTACGCATTCAGGTCACCCAGAGCTGCCCCATGACAGGAACATTGCCCCAACTTGCCAGCCCAGGAGGCGAGCGAGGGCGCGGACTCCTGCTTGTGAGCGCCTTAAGCAAGGCCTGGGGCTGGTCATTCAATGGCCGCCAGCTCGTTGTTTGGGCAGTTTTGGCCCTCCCCGGTAACCTTTCACAATGACCACAGCAGCCACACGGGTATTCCTAGCCCGCCTTGCTGGTGTGCGCGTCTTTGATCCCAATGGCGAGCAACTCGGCAAGGTGCGCGACAGCATCATTGTGCTGCGCGCTTCCAACCCACGCCTCACGGGCCTCGTGGTGGAGGTTCAGGCTCGTCGTCGCATCTTTGTGCCGATGTCCAAGGTCACATCTATTGATGCAAATCAGATCATCGTGACCGGCGTCGTCAACCTTCGCCGCTTCGCTAAGCGACCAAATGAAACCTTGCTGACCGCTGAACTCCTTGATCGCACCGTTGATTTAGTGGAAACCGGTGAAATGGTTTCTGTCATCGACGTCGGTGTTGAACGTGATCGCACTCAAGACTGGATCGTTACTCAACTCTTTATTCAAAAAGGTAATAGCGGTTTCCGGCGTCGAGGCGAACGTATTGTCGTTGACTGGGATGAAGTGCGTGGGCTCGCGATTCCTAGCACCACTGATCAGGCTGCAACCACGATGCTCGAGTCAATCGACAACTTGCGCGCAGCTGACATTGCACACCTGCTTCAGGAACTTCCTATCAAGCGTCAGATGGAAATCGCACGCCAACTTAACGATGATCGTCTTGCCGACGTCCTCGAAGAGCTGCCAGAAGATGACCGCGTTGAAATCGTTCAGTTACTTGAAGTAGAGCGTGCAGCAGACGTGATTGAAGAGATGGACCCTGACGATGCTGCGGACTTGATCTCCGAGCTGCCACCAGAGCGAGCTGCGGATTTGCTTGATCGCATGGAGCCTGAAGAGGCTGAAGAAATTCGTCGTTTGCTTTCTTACGATGACTTCAGCGCCGGCGGCATGATGACAACCGAACCAATCGTGATGTCAACGGATGCAACGGTTGCTGATGCGCTTGCTCGCATTCGCAATCCAGAACTTTCACCTGCGCTGGCCTCTCAGGTGTATGTCACTCGTAGCCCGACAGAAACTCCTACGGGCAAGTACCTCGGCACCTGTCACTTCCAACGCCTTTTGCGCGAAGCCCCTGCCACCTTGGTGTCTGCTCTTGTAGACACCGACTTGGTTCCCGTTCGTCCAGAAGCACCACTGAGCCAGGTCACCCGAACTTTTGCTGCATACAACCTCGCCGCACTTCCAGTTGTTGACGAGCATGGTCATTTGCTCGGTGCGATTTCTGTAGACGACGTTATTGACCACATGTTGCCTGAAGACTGGCGCGAGAACGATGGAGATGATCGTGGCTAGCCGCCCAACGCGTCGGGAGACGCGTCTGGATCAGCCATACGAGCGCAGCCGCTCAATGCGCGGAAGTTACGACCCAGAACGCTTTGGGCATATTTCGGAAAAAGTAGCGCGCTACATCGGCTCTTGGGCATTCATTGCCTGGATGACCGTGGTGGTGAGTGCCTGGGTCTTGATTAACACGGTGGGGCCAGAAGCTTGGCATGTTGATCCCTTCCCATTCATTTTCTTGACCTTGTTGCTATCGCTTCAGGCCTCTTACGCTGCGCCGTTGATTTTGTTGGCTCAGAATCGTCAATCTGACCGTGACCGAGTGCAGTATCAAGAAGACCGACTACGCACCGAACGACTGCTCGCGGACAGTGATTACCTTGCCCGTGAGATTGCCGCCCTGCGCTTAGCCTTGGGTGAAGTTGCAACACGCGACTACATCCGTGGTGAACTTCGAGACATGGTTTCAGATCTGCGAGAGCACATTGACTCGTTAAATCTCGATGATGAGCCCGATGCACGGGACCACACGCACGATCAGTAGTGAGGTACGCCTAACATCAAGGCTATGCAACCCAATCTTGACGCTCTCAACGCTGCCCTCGCGACAGTCAATGATCCAGAAATCCATCGCCCGATTACCGAGCTCGGCATGCTCAAATCGGTTGAGGCCGACGATCAAGGTGTGGTCAAGGTTGGCGTCTACCTCACGGTTTCAGGTTGTCCAATGCGCGACACCATTACCGACCGAGTGACCGCGGCTGTGTCGACTGTTGCCGGTGTCACCAAGGTTGAAGTTGAACTTGATGTGATGAGCGATGAGCAGCGCGCTGCGATGAAGAAAAGCTTGCGGGGAGACGAAAAAGAAAACCCATTCAATAAGCCTGGTAACACCACCCGCATCTACGCCATCGCCTCTGGCAAGGGTGGCGTTGGCAAATCGTCAGTCACAGCAAACCTTGCAGCCGCAATGGCTGACATGGGCTTAAGCGTGGGCCTGATTGATGCTGATATTTACGGCCACTCAATTCCACGCATGCTCGACGCCCTTGATGCCCCGACCATGGTCGAAGGAATGATCATGCCGCCAACAGGTTATGGCGTTCGCGTGATTTCGATGCTTGCCTTCAAGCCAGGTGGTGTTACCCAACCGGTTGCTTTCCGTGGGCCAATGCTGCACCGAGCACTTGAACAATTCATCACGGACGTCTGGTGGGGTGACTTAGACGTACTTCTCCTTGACCTTCCACCTGGTACTGGCGATATTGCGATCTCGGCAGCGCAGCTTCTTCCATCTGCTGAACTTGTGATTGTCACAACGCCTCAAATGGCTGCAGCGGACGTTGCAGTTCGCGCCGGCACTCTTGCTGAGCAGACTCACCAAAAGGTTGCTGGTGTTATCGAGAACATGAGCAGTTTCCCTTGCCCTCACTGTGGTGAACCTATGGATCTCTTCGGCACTGGTGGCGGCAAGCTTGTCGCTGACGAAATTACCAAGGTGCTTGGTACCGAAGCACCATTACTCGGTCAGATTCCATTCGACGTTGCGCTTCGCGAAGGTGGAGACGACGGCAAGCCGTTGGTCATAAGCAACCCGGATGCCCCGGCTTCTATGGCCATTCGCGCAATGGCGGAGCGCCTAGGCAAGCGCCCACGTGGTCTCGCGGGCATGTCACTCAATATTTCACCAACGCGTAAGTAGTGAAATACAAGAGGTGAAGTGGGTGCGCTGCTCTTAGGTGGCGTCAGGATCAAACAGCGGCGCATCAGCAGCTGGCTTTTTCGGTGATGCTGGCTCATCTTTGAGCAAGCTTGTGGCAATGCGTTTTGGATGAAGGTCCGCTAAACCTTTGACCGCGTCCATTGCTTCGCTTACATCTAAGCCTGCCGAATCGGCAAGTTCTTGTTTTGCTCCAGCAGCCATCGTGCGAAGTTGCTTGATAAAACGGGCACCGTCGGCTGCGGCCTTGGGCAACTTTTCCGGCCCAAAAATGAGCAGTCCAATCACAGCAAGCGCCATGATCTCGCCGATCCCAATATCAAACATGTCTCAACCCTATGCCGATTACTGTTTGGCTGGCGAAGCACCAAGAGTGACGGTTGCAGTTTGAGCAGATCCACCGCGAGTGAAGGTGACCCTGATCTGATCACCAGGTGCGCGTTCGCGAATAGCAACTACGAGCTCTGTTGAGTCATCGATAACTCGGTCGTCAATTTTGGTGATGATGTCATTGAGTTTGAAGCCTGCTTTATCTGCAGGACCATTACCCGTGATTTTGATGACTTTTGCACCAGGACCAGCGAAGTTCATATCGAGAGAAACACCAATGACTGGCGTTTGTGATGTACCCGTCGCGATGATTTCTTCAGCAATGCGCTTGGCTGAATTTACCGGAATTGCAAAACCAAGCCCGATACTTCCAGCCTCACTGCCGTTCGCCATCGTTGCAATTGCAGAGTTAATCCCGATCACTTGACCTGCTGAGTTCAGGAGAGGACCACCTGAGTTGCCTGGATTAATCGCAGCATCAGTTTGAATCGCATCAATAAATGAGGTGCTATTCGTGTCACCAGTAGTGACAGGTCGATTCAGCGCGCTGATAATTCCTGAGGTCACTGTTCCTGCTAGGCCAAGCGGTGCACCGATTGCCACAACTGCATCGCCAACATTCAGCGCATCTGAATTACCTAAGGTCACTGCTGGGAGCGACCCAGTGTCAACCTTCACCACGGCGAGGTCATACGCCGCATTGGTACCCACAATTTCACCCTGAAGTTTCGTGCCATCAGTGAGCACCACACTGAGCTTGCCTTCATCCTTCACAAGATCAATCACATGATTGTTTGTCAGTACGTAGCCATCGGAACGAAGCACAAATCCCGAGCCACTTCCCTGATCGTTCTTACCCTCAGCCAAAATCGAAACGACTGATGGGAGCACTTGCTGCACCATCGCACCAATGCTGCCTTCTGCAAGTGGGGCCTGATTCTTCGTGGTCTGGGTGATTGACGCGGGTGCACTCACTGCTGACGATCCGTTTTGCTCACCCAAGAGATAACCGCCAAAGCCTGCACCTGCGCCCACTACAGCAGCGGTGATCGCCGCCACCAGAACAGTGCCACCAATGCCCAGACCGCGTTGCTTTGCCACGATTGGCACAAAGGTTGGAGCTGGGTTGACCGGGGTCGTAAATGACTCTGGCTCACTCTCGCTGGTCATGGGGCTCCTCATAAATGGATGGGCACAGCTGGTTTGAGCGTAGACCCATTAGGCTGGCGCTAATTCTCACATCCGCGGAGGTGCGTCATTTCATCGTCCCCATTACCTTCGAAGGCAGCTTGGAACTATGCCGACGAATGGCTCGACGAGTCAGAACAGATTCGGGCTGCCCGAGCCAAGGCCAAGGAACTGGGCTGCACCCCGGTTGCTCCGTCAACGGCGCACACCCTGCGAGTGCTGGCACGTGCCATCAACGCGGAGTCTGTAGTTGAAGTAGGTACGGGAGCCGGCGTCTCTGGCGCTGCGCTGTTGTCAGGCATGTCCGACACCGGCGTGCTCACCTCAATTGACAATGAAGCTGAAATCCAGCGTCTTGCCCGCGAGACCCTCGGCGATCTTGGCTTTGACCATATTCGTGCACGTCTGATCACTGGTCGCGCTCTTGATGTGCTCCCACGGTTGACCGAGAGCGCATACGACCTCGTATTCATCGATGGCGACCGCACTGAGTACCCAGCTGCCCTCACTCTGGCCAAGCGCTTACTGCGCGTTGGCGGCCTGATCGCGTTCGACAACCTCCTCACTGATGGCAGCATCGCTGACCCGGCAAGTCGTAATCCAGAAGCTGTTGCTCTTCGCGATGTGGCACATGCTCTTCGCGACGATGATCACTGGGTTCCAGCCCTTCTCACCGTTGGCGCTGGCTTGCTCGTGGCAATCAAGATTGCTGATTAATTTCAGTATCACTTCACATAAAAACCCCGCTACAGATGTAGCGGGGTTTTTTTTCTGCTTAAGACTAGATCGCGCGGGCTACGAGCGCTGCTTCCTTAATTGCACGCTGCATATCTTGGGAGCCGTTAACATCACCAATGGTGTGATGCGCAATGCCTTCGTCATGAAGGATTTCTGACAGCTCGCGGTTTGGATGATGCCAGTTCACCAGGATCACCGTGTCAGCCGGAATCACCCGCTCTTTGTCTACGTCAATCCAGCGCACAGTTACTGCCTCTGGAGTGATCTTGACCATTTGCGACGCTGGTACGAGTTCCACATCGCCACCGAGCATGATTTCGCGCGACACAGCGGTGGTGACACTTGGAAACGGAACGCGTGCACCTGGCATGTCGGAACGTGTAACCAGAGTGATCTTCGCGCCTTCATCAACCAACTTCAAGGTGGCAGTGATAGCTTCGAAGTTGCCGGTGTCGTCAAACACCACAACATTCTTGCCAATATTCGCGCGGCCGCCATAGCCAAGAACGTCCCATGCAGTGAACACATGCGGAAGGTCTGAACCCGGAATCGAAACACCTGGCACCATGGTTTGTGGAATCGAAGTATCCGCAGTTCCGCCAGTTGCCAAGATGATTTCATCAAAACCGGAATCAACCACCATGTCTGGGTCAACAAATGAGTTCAGCTTGATGGTGACGCCGAGTTCCTTAATTTCCGATTCAAGCCACTGCGTGATGGACGTGAGGTCGGCACGTGCGCGAACTCCACTCACCATAGATGCTTGACCGCCAAGCTCCTTGCGCATGTCATGCAGCTCAACTTCATGGCCGCGAAGAGCCAACGTGCGGGCAGCTTCAAGACCTGCTGGTCCGCCGCCAACGATGAGTACCTTCTTTTTCACTGGAGCTGCTTCTGGCTCCAGGCTCATCCGAGATTCTTGACCAGCCGTGGCATTCACGACGCAACCGAAGTTGCCCGTTGCCGACCCGCCCGTACAACCAATGCTTGTTCCGGTGCAAGGACGAACGCGATGGGCATTTCCGGCACGTGATTTATTCACGATCTCAGGATCTGCGATCGTTGCACGAACCATCGAGACCATGTCTGCCGCACCGCTTTCAACAATGTGGTTCGCGTGATCAAGGGTCATGATGCGCCCGGTAACCATTGTTGGAATATCTAGTGCGCGTGTAACCACTTCGCTGGTTGGCATTTCGTAGCCAAGAGGTGATTCCATTGTTGAGAAAATCTTGCTGAACTTCCAGTACGTGCCAAGCGAAACGCTGATGTAATCAACCTTGTGCTGGAGTAGCTTTGCGATTTCGGCGTAACCATCTGGGCCGATGCCACCAGGCAACACATCGTCAGCCACCAAGCGCAGACCCAGCGGAAATTCTGGTCCGACTTCAGCGCGAACTGCGTCGATTACTTCATTCACAAAACGCAGGCGATTTTCTAGTGATCCGCCGTATTCATCATCACGGAAGTTCAATGCGGTTGAAAGGAACTGCGCGATTAAGTAGCCATGTGCGCCATTGAGTTCAACACCCTGCATGCCACCGCGCTTGACTCGACCTGCAGCAGCACCATAACTGCCAACGATTTCGTCGATCATGTCTTTGGTCAGGGTGCGTGGCACCAAACTCACCGTCGGGTTCGGCACTGGGCCAGATGACCAGTTCTGAATGCCAGGAGCTGAAGGCATCGCTGCACCAAAATGGTTAATTTGCTGGAACAAACGCATGTCATAAGGGGCACAGGCCTCAACCAGCTGCTCGTACCAAGGGATGATCGCATCGGTTGCTGCAACTACCGGAAGTCGAGCTGAGGTGGAATGCACGCCTGCGGCACCAATGACCGAGAGTCCAACGCCACCTGCAGCGCGAACTCGGGTGTAGGCGATCAGATCGTCGAGCGACAGCGACAGCAAATGTGCAGACCGAGCAATACGGTTGGGAACGCTCACGCCTGCGAGCTGCAGCGGGTTAAACAGTGCGTCGTACATTCTTCACTCCTCAAGAGCACCTTCAGTGTGCTTGGCGATCGTATTCGGATCTGCCCTCGAGGCATAGAGGAAACGATATTTTTCTATGAAAAATAGATTCTTTGTTTTCTGGACTCTGCAGTCTGGGAAAAACGAAGAAGGACCGAGGATTGATCCTTGGTCCTTCTTGACGTTAAGTGTTATGCAAATACAGCGAGCAACGCTTCGCCGAGATTCTTCGCTTCTTCGGCATTGAGCTCAACTACGAGCCGGCCACCGCCTTCGAGTGGTACGCGCATGACATAGCCACGCCCCTCTTTGGTGCACTCGAGCGGGCCATCACCCGTTCGTGGCTTCATCGCGGCCATCGCGTGTCCCCTTTCGTATGGAAACCTATTATTCCGGATCCACGAAGTGGTGTTGACCACAGGGTGTGCTTTTTAGGCCTTTTCCCCACGGGTTTCTTCAATAAATCGAGCCAATTTCTTCAAGGAATGGTTCACGCCTGCCACAAAGGCTGGGCGGACCACCGGCCACCCCAGTCGCCCAAGGGCACCCAGGGGTAGATCCAGATCTTCACTCCACAGGAATCGTGAACGGCCATCTGCCAGTTCCACCACCTCCATCACTCCGGTGCCGCGCACAACTCGGCCGGTATGAAGCACATCAACTCGATACGGCTCTTGCCACAACGTGATGGTCATCGTGTCCAAGAAGCCCACCCTGAATCCCAGATGGGCACCAGTAAATGCGCTGAGCTCTGAGCCAACGGAGCGGCCATCACCCTTGGTCACATCAACGGTCGTTCCAACCATCCACTCACCCTGTGCGGCCCAATCAGTAAATGCGGCAAAGACTTCTTCGACGCTTGCAGCTACATCAACACTTGCTCGGACTTCAGTCATGAAACCTGCTCACCTTTGAGTCGTGCATTTTCCGATCGCAATGCATCAATCACTGCATCGACTTCATCCATCCGATACCCACGAAAGGCCACGTCGAATCGCGGATGCTCTGGGTCCACTTCAGGCCGCAGCTGCGCCCCAATTTCAGTCAGGCCATCTCCTCTACCCACGAAGAAGACGAGCACACCAGTGATCACGGCAATCACAATGAACATCAGGGTCATATGGCTATCTCACCATGAGCAGCACACCCAGCACACACCCCCACACCTAAACCTGAAAGGCTGTACCCATGCCATCTCCAGGGTCACTCTTTCTGGGCACCCAAGAATTTAGAATTGATGACCGAGCCATCATGGCAATCGTCAATCGCACCCAAGATTCCTTCTTTAAGGGCGGCTCAACCTTTACCGATGACGATGCGATGGCTGCGGTCACGTTGGCCGTCGAATCGGGAGCTCATGTCATTGATATCGGTGGCGTGAAAGCCGGCCCTGGCGTTGAGATTGATCCGCAAGAAGAGATTAAGCGAACCGCTTCTTTCGTTGCTCAAGTGCGATCGAAGTTCCCAAACGTGGTGATCAGTGTCGATACCTGGCGTGCTGAAGTTGGTCGGGCCGTGTGTAAAGAAGGCGCAGACTTACTCAATGATGCATGGGGTGGCGTCGATCCAGAACTTGCTGAAGTTGCCGCTGAATTTCAGGTTGGGCTTGTGTGTACACATGCAGGAGGCCAGGAACCTCGCACTCGACCGCATCGCGTTGAATACCCAGATGTGATGGCCAGCGTCATTGAGTACACCGTTGGACTAGCAGAACGCGCAGTCAGCCTTGGCGTGCAACCTGATCGCATCATCATTGACCCAGGCCATGATTTTGGTAAAAACACATCACACTCTCTTGAAGCTACTCGACGTTTGGCTGAGATGGTTGCCACTGGTTGGCCGGTCTTGGTTTCGTTATCGCGTAAAGATTTTGTTGGTGAAGCAATCGGAATCACTGATCCAAATGAACGATTGCTAGGAACTTTGGCAACGACCGCGATCTCTTCACACCTTGGCGCCCGCATGTATCGAGTTCACGACGTCGCCGCGACAAAACAAACACTAGATATGGAACGAGCGATTGCAGGAATTACTCGGCCAGTCATGGCACGACGCGGTCTGGCATAACTCCAAATATTTCTAGTTCAGTTCTGGAATGCCCAGCGCGGCGAACGCTTCATCGATTGATTTGGTCCACACGAGTTGCTCAACAGCATGTTCGTGTACAAAGCCCATGTCACGCCAATGTTTGACCTGCTCGCGAAGTAGAGCGAAATCTTCCCAAGGATCCAGCACCACTACTGGCTTGTCATGCATGCGCAGGTGTCGTGAAGTCCAGACTTCCATCAGCTCTTCTAGCGTTCCGATACCGCCCGGTAAACATAAGAAGGCATCTGCCCTGGCGTCCATGATGCCTTTTCGTTCCCGCATATCTGTCGTGACAATCAGTTCCTGCGCGTCATGATCGGCCACCTCGTAGTCGACCAGCGCCTGTGGAATCACGCCGATCGTTGGGCCGCCACCTGCCCGGGTAGCGCGAGCCACCGCCCCCATCATCGATTGGGTTCCACCGCCTGAGACCAAGCCCCAGCCACGAGCAGCAATCGTGCTACCCACCTGCGCAGCAAGCTCCACATAACGCTCAGGGATATAGGGGCTTGAGGCGCAATAAACGCAAAGAAAAAGCACCCCACCAGCCTACGGGCGCCCAGACTTGCTCCATTGCACAGATAGTTGTACATTCAACAAAGTAATTGAACTTTCAACTTTGTAAAGGAAGTAACTCATGGCTGACCTCACCGGCACCACCGGTACCTGGGCAATCGACCCGACCCACACCACCATCGGATTCTCCGTGCGCCATGCAATGGTCGCTAAGGTCCGCGGACGCTTCACCGATTTCGCTGGCACCTTCACTCTCGATGGGGCTAACCCTGCAGCATCAACCGCAGAAATAGTGATCCAGACGGCAAGCATTGACACCGATAACGCTGATCGCGATGCTCACTTGAAGGGTGCAGACTTCTTCAACGTCGAAAACACTCAGCTTCTTAGCTTCAAGTCAACCTCGGTTGCTCAGAAGAACGACACCAACTTCGTGGTCACCGGTGATCTCACCCTCGGCAAGCATTCCAAGAGCATCGACATCGCTTTTGAACTCGTTGGCACCAGCACCGATCCATGGGGCAACGCTCGCATTGGCTTCGAAGGCGAAACAGAAATCAGTCGTAATGATTTCGGCCTTACCTGGAATGCAGCACTTGAAACCGGTGGCGTGCTGGTTGGCGATGCAATCAAGATCACGCTCGACGTCGAAGCAGTGAAGCAGTAACTACTCCTCAGTAGTCAGCCACGCGAACAAACGCTCGTGGCAACTGCGCAACTGCGCAACTGACACCCACTCATCAACTTGATGAGCGATGCTTGGATCCCCCGGCCCGTAATTCAGGGCCGGGGTTCCCAGTGCTGTGAACCTTGCAACATCGGTCCAACCAAATTTCGGTTGTGGATCAACACCAATCGTTTTAACAAACGCAGCCGCGGCCGGTTGATCCAATCCCGGACGTGCAGCATCCGATTCATCAACAAATACAACGTCATATCCAGCAAAGATTTCTTCGACATGAGCTTTGGCTTCACTCAGTGAGCGATCGGGTGCAAATCGGTAATTCACTGTGACGACGCAAGCATCAGGAATCACATTGCCAGCCACTCCACCCTGAATAGCCACAGCATTGAGACCTTCACGGTAGGTCAAGCCATCAACGACTGGAGTACGCGGAACGTACGCAGCTAACCGCGCGAGAATTTCACCTGCCGCGTGAACTGCATTCACACCCATCCACGAACGCGCACTGTGTGAGCGAATTCCAGTGAGGCGAATTTCTGCGCGTAAGGTTCCTTGACACCCAGCTTCGATGCCCGCATTAGAAGGCTCCATCAAAATGGCAAGGGAAGCTTCTAGAAGTTCAGGATCACGATCAACAATGTGTTGCAAACCGTTGAACTGTGTTGCAACCTCTTCACCTTCATAGAAAACGTAGGTGACATCGCGAACAGGATTGGTGACAGTTGCCGCAAGCGACAGGGCAATCGATAGCCCACCCTTCATGTCGCACGCGCCAAGCCCATGCAGGCGGTCGCCGTCGAACCGATGCGGCAAGTTACCGGCGCCGGGCACCGTGTCAAGGTGTCCACCAATGAGCACTCGCTCGGACTTTCCAGTGTTCGTTCGCGCCACCAATGTGTTGCCGTGACGCACCAGCTGCAGATGTGCGCAGCCTTCCAGGGCACGCTCTACCAAGTCAGCAAGGTGACCTTCATGATGTGATTCAGATGGCACGTCGATCACAGCCGCCGTCAATACGGCGATGTCTGTTGATAGGTCTAATACGGTCACACGAGTACGGTAGTCGTCATGTCTTCTTCACCTGTTGAACTGTCCGCTGTTTCTGGTCCGGCTTCTGCCATGGGCCTTGCCACGATTGCTGGCGACACCATTCTTGATGTCTGGTACCCAAGCCCAGCTCTGTCGGCCACGCCAACGGATGTGAGCGGTTTGAGTAATGCCATCGACAGCGATGCCGTGCGTATGGTCCGCGTGGAAACAGTGGTGACCACAATTGCTGATCTTGCCGCTGCGCCAGTGGATGCAGCAGACGCCTACCTACGCTTGCACCTGCTCTCCCACCGCCTGGTCAAGCCACGCACCATCAATCTTGACGGCATCTTCGGCCTGCTGGCCAACGTGGCCTGGACCAACCTTGGCCCGGTCGCTATTGATCACTTGAGCGAGGTTCGGCTGCGTGCCCGGGCAAAGGGCCTCCATGTCACCGTGTTCAGCGTCGACAAGTTCCCACGCATGGTTGATTACGTCGTGCCATCAGGTGTGCGCATTGCAGACGCCGACCGCGTACGCCTTGGCGCCCATGTAGCCAGCGGCACCACGGTGATGCACGAAGGGTTCATCAACTTCAATGCCGGCACTCTTGGGGCCTCCATGGTTGAAGGCCGCATCTCTGCCGGCGTCGTTGTCGGCGATGGCTCAGACATCGGTGGCGGTGCATCCATCATGGGCACCCTTTCCGGCGGTGGCAAAGAGGTTGTCACTATCGGTGCTGGCTCACTCATTGGCGCGAATGCTGGTGTTGGCTTGAGCCTTGGTGACAACTGCATCGTTGAAGCCGGCTGCTACGTCACTGCTGGCTCAAAGGTAACCATGCCTGATGGCACGGTTGCTAAGGCAAAGGAAGTTTCTGGCCACGACAACTTGTTGTTCCGTCGTAACTCACAAACCGGTGCTATCGAAGTGGTGTCACGCACTGGTTCATGGGGCGGTTTGAACGCTGCACTCCATGCGAACGACTAACTCAATGCATATGGGCTGAAGTCGAGGGCGCAACCGTTGCCTTTGACTTAGGCGCAGCAGCATCTTTTGATGCAACGACGAGTACCTCTGGACGAGGTGTCAGCGGAGGCGAGGGAACATTCGCGGTCGCTGGTGCGTATTTATCATTCCAGTAATAGGAAGAACCTGGACACAACTGCATCACACTCATGCCATATGTGCCTGGTGTTGTCGGCCAGTCGACGGAAATCGGAAAGAACGTTGCCGTTCCAAATGGAATTGGTACACCTTGATTTTTCCAAGTGATGTGCCAACCGCCCTTTGATTGCTTGGTGACCGACGAAGTCCACCCTGCTACTGCTTGCGGCTTCACTGCCCGCCAAGGAGCACCAACGAAAGCTTCCACTTGCAGTGTGGGTTCAGATGGTAGACAGCCATGTTGAATTTCGAGCGTCATCACACTGGACTTTCCCGCAACGGCACTCACACCTTTTAAGTCGATGATGCCATGCGCTGAGGCAGGCGAAGCTACTGTGCACACCACCAGGAGCGCACCTAGTACTGAACCTGTAACCGCAACGGAAATTCGCTTCACCATGTGCCTGAATGTAACAGGACCAAAAACTTGAATGAATTAACGCCCGGTGATCGCTACGTAATCGCGCTTGTCTGAGCCGATGTAGACCTGGCGTGGTCGACCGATCTTCGTGGTTGGGTCTTCCACCATTTCACGCCACTGCGCAACCCAACCTGGCAAACGGCCAAGTGCGAACAACACAGTGAACATGTCGGTTGAGAAACCCATGGCCTTATAGACGATGCCGGTGTAGAAGTCCACATTTGGGTACAACTTGCGTGACACGAAGAAGTCATCGCTCAATGCAGTGGCTTCCAGCGTCCGAGCAATTTCCAGCAGCGGATCTTCAACGCCGAGGGCATCAAGCACGTTATCAACGTGACCCTTGACGATTGCTGCACGTGGGTCATAGCTCTTGTAGACGCGGTGACCAAAGCCCATGAGCTTTACGCCGTCTTCCTTATTCTTCACTTTGGTGACGAAGTCAGCGACATCGCCGCCTGCATCAGAAATATCTTGGAGCATCTCCATCACCGCTTGGTTAGCACCACCATGAAGTGGGCCAAAGAGCGCTTGGATGCCTGCAGCAACCGAGCCGTACACATTTGCATCTGCTGAACCAACCATGCGAACAGTAGAAGTTGAACAGTTCTGCTCGTGATCAGCATGGAGCAAAAGAAGTGTGTCTACTGCGCTGACAACTGCTGGGTTCAACGAAGGAGCAACGCCGGCCTTGCCAAAGGTCATGTTCAGGAAGTTCGCAACATAACCAAGGGATGGATCTGGATCGACGAAGGCCTCGCCCTGTGTGTGCTTGTAAGCGTAAGCAGCCAACGTTGGCAAAGCACCAAGCAAGCGGAGGGTAGAAAGCTGAACGCCAGCCTTATCCGCTGGATCAAGTTCATCCTGGTAGTACGTGGAAAGCGCTGAAACCGCGGCCGACAACATCGGCATTGGATGTGCACTGGTTGGGAAACCTGCAAAGAGGTTCTTCAGCCCTGCCGGAACTTCACGATGCTTGTCGATCTCAGCTTCAAAGGCAGTGAGCTGTGTTGCAGTTGGAAGTTCACCATTGATCAGCAGGTAAGCCGCCTCCAAGAACGTTGACTGCGCAGCCAACTGCTCAATTGGGTAACCGCGGTAACGAAGGATGCCTGCATCGCCATCGATATATGTGATGGCTGACGAACATGCAGCGGTGTTCATGAAGCCGTAGTCCAGCGTTACGTGCCCGGTGGTCTTCATGAATGGCGCGATGTTGAGCCCTGGCTCACCAACGGTGGACGGGACCTCAGGAAGATCTAGTTCGCCACCTGGGTATTTAACTGCATATTCAGACACGTTCGCTCCTTCTCAGCACGCTGACCCTACCGACTCCAACGGGGCTGCACTACTTGAGTGTCGTATGGGGAGAGTCACATAGCCAGGCGAGCCGGAATCTGGCCAATGGCCTCATCGGTTCCGGTTAATGCGATACGCACGTGATTGGCCCCAGCCACCCCATAAAAGTCACCGGGAGTGACCACAACTCCTCGATCAGCAAACCAGGAAACGGTGTCCCAGCAGGGTTCGCCTCGGGTAGCCCAGAGGTACAGGCCCGCCGCGCTGTCGTCAATCGTGAAGCCAGCACCTTCGAGAGCACCCTTGAGAAGCTCACGGCGGGCTCGATAGCGCTCGCGCTGAACTGCCACATGTGCGTCATCGGCATAGGCAACAGCGGCTGCGTGTTGTACCGGAGCCGGAACCATCAGCCCTCCGTGCTTACGCACTTCAAGCAATTGCTTGATGATCACTGGATCGCCCGCAGTGAAGCCGAATCGGTAGCCAGCAAAGTTTGAGCGCTTGGAAAGTGAGTGCACTGCCAACAATCCCTGATGATTTTCACCGCATACCAAAGGATTCAAGATCGACACTGGCTGTTTGGTCCAAGCCAATTCGTAGTAGCACTCGTCGCTGGCAACAATCGCGCCAATGGTACGGGCGTGCTCAACAATCGTGCGCATCCGCTCATCGGTAAGCACATGGCCAGTTGGATTTCCAGGGGTGTTTAACCAAATCAAGGCAGCATCGTCAATGAGTTCTGGCTCGTCTGTTGCAGTCACTCGTGCTCCACACAGTGCAGCACCAACGGCATAGGTTGGATAGGCAATCTTGGGAATAACGATGTGATCTTCAGGACCAAGCCCGAGCAAGGTCGGCAACCAAGCGACAAACTCTTTTGATCCGATCGTTGGCAAAATCGCGGCCGCGTCAACAGTTGCGCCCAAAATGCGAGTCATCCAAGCCGCACAAGATTCCCGCAAATCCAAGGTGCCAACAGTGGTCGGATAGCCAGGTGCATTCGCTGCTTCGATCAACGCCGCTTGAATGATCTGCGGAGTTGGATCAACGGGAGTTCCAACCGAGAGATCAACGACACCGCTTGGGTGCGTTGCTGCACGCTGCGCATAGGGAGCCAACAGATCCCAAGGGAAATCTGGAAGTTCGTGGGCCTTGCCCATGTTTAGTGTTCGTGCTCCTGTGGCGGCAACGCTGCAACAACAGGCACATCGAAGGTCTGCGCGCCAAGCTTTGCTGCTCCACCTGGACTGCCGAGCACATTGAAGAACTCTGCGTTTGCCGCCGTGTAAGCAGTCCACTCTTCAGGAACGTCGTCTTCGTAGTAGATGGCTTCCACCGGGCACACTGGCTCGCAGGCACCGCAGTCCACGCACTCATCTGGCTGGATGTAGAGCATGCGTTCGCCTTCGTAGATGCAGTCGACCGGGCATTCTTCAATGCAGGCCCTGTCTTTGAGGTCAACACACGGCAACGCGATGACGTAGGTCATCTTTTCCTCCAGCAGTTATAGGAATGAGCAAGGACAAACTTACACAGGCTTGGTCACACTCGTTGCTAAGACCTCGCAGGAGCAGCGTCACCCGCACCAGGAGTCACTGCTGGCACCTTCGTTGAGACCCTTGAAGGCGCTGGGGTTGCGCCAGAGGCTGCCGGAGTAGGCGTCGGGCCAAACTGAGTTCCTGGTTTTTTCTTTTCCTTGCCACAGATCACTTCTGGGGATGGCTTGTATTTCGTCGTGATGGTCTCGCGCTTCACTTCGACACCATCTTTATAGAAGACCCGATCAACATCGATCGCGAAGCCCTCCATGCCACCCTGTCCAAGACAGGTGTCTGACTCGTCATAAATCGTTTTGAACGGCTTGATATCTCGCCGTGGACCGAACTCAGCTTTGATGTCGCTAAACACCGGGACACCCCAGAAAGAAACCGTGACGGAAGTACTCGTCGCAGAGGCCTGGATATAGACCGGAGTGTCGTAAGGGTTCTTAAACTTCATGTCGAAGATTCCCCAAGCCACCGTTGCTTCCAAACCGGCCTTGTAGCGCGAGATATAAATTGAATGCGCAATGACTTGTTCTGGTTCCATACCGGCATAGAACGCAGCCGTCCACGTTGTTGTGGTTGCCGTTGAAACACCACCGCCAAGTTCTTGGGAAAAGATTCCACCTTGGCCGATCACAAATCCAACTGTGTAACCGTTCGCGACAGTGCGTTCTTTAATCGTGTCATTCATTGAAAATGTCGCGCCTGGCATTACGACGGTGCCATTTACTCGACGAGCAGCCTCACCAATGTTTTGCTTCCGGTATGCCGCGTACGGAAAATTCTGCGTGAATGACGAGAGCTTTGCAGTGACACCAAGCTCTTGGGCTGCTTGAGTTGATAATGCTGGTTCGCGCACGCCAATGGTTACGGGAGTAACACGAGCGGGTGGAGTCTTATCAATGACACTGCCAACCGCAGTGGCGAGATCTTCATCAGAGACACCCTTGCCAACCTTGCCTGGCACCACGATGACTTTTCCATCTTGGGTTTCAAAATATGCAGAACGACCAGCTGTTTCAACAGGTTCTAGTGCACTAGCAATCGCCTTGTGTAAAATTGCGCCGTCAAGCACAGGCACTAAAACACCATTTTCTGCGCCAAAACTTAAAGACCGCGCAATCGCGCGCTTAACAATTTTCGCTTTGATATCGCCCGTTGTCACATACACAGGAGCGCTCACTGCCTGCGTTGCTTGGGTCTTCGCAGCGGCTAATGCGGCATTACTCACAGTCGGTTTTGAGTCGGCCGGAACAACACTGACCTTGTTGCTGCCCATGGCAAACGCTTGTGTAATTGATGTAGCTGCAGCTGCACGATCAATTTCTTTTCCAGACTGACCGTCAATTTCAACAGGCATCAATCCCTTCATCTTGATCGTTGGCTCAACAGACGGATGATCAACCACCGTTGCGATTCCATCAACTTGAGCAATCAAAGAATCGTTATCAACGAGAACCACAGGATCAAGAGTGCGCTGAGTGAAGAAATTGCCGATGACTGCGAAAGGGTTGTACGTGTGCTCTGCTGCTTGAGCCAACGTGGCATCGAGGTCAAAACTCAAGCCCGCATCTGATGGAAGGATGGCGAAGGTCTTGCGACCGCTCGTCACCGTGATAGGGGCTTTGGTCTGGGCATCGAACTGATTCGCAAGTGCCACTTTTGCTTCAGCTACTGACATCCCTCCAATGGGGGCGCCCATCACGGTAGTGCCCCGAGGAATTCCAGATCCTGTCGAAACCAAGGCAATGAGATAGATGAGAACAATGGCACCTAAAACCGAACCACCGATGATGAGGGAACGTCGTGACTTCAGTACCGACCACTGAATGTGGCGCTCTTCAGACACGGATCAAACCCCCAGATAATTAGCCAAGTGTTCTGAGATCGTAAGCGACGCACACTCGAACTTCGCGCATGAATCAATCCATGGGCGCGTGGACCTAGATGGCCTGTGCATCCTCGAATACATCATTGCGATCAGATAACACAGGAAAGGTCATTGCCGCAGCACCAATAACGACGCCACCAAGTAAGTACACCCACTGGCGTCCACCGCCTGAGAGTGCGAGGTCCCCCGATGGACTCTCTCCAGCCATCACGACCGTTGCCAAGATCCAGCCAAGGAATGCCGACATCGCACCCCAACGACTCATCACAAACCAAGCACCGCCACGAATCACGAATGCAAGCACGACGATCACCAGCACCATGCCCCACGGCACCACCAGCAAACCCCAAGGAACGTTGATCACAAAGCGATCAGCCTGAACGAATGCTCCGATCAGGCCTACGAGCAAGCCTGCCCCAATCGCCGCGAGGGAGCGAAGAAACTGGGTCACTGCGTAACTCCAGAGAAAAGATCCAGCTCACGTCCATCAACAAGCTCGCCGAGTTCTCCTACCGCCAAGCGGTAGTACTCCGTGCCGAACACCTGCGATCCCAAGTTGTTCGAGAGTGCAAAGAAGCCGCCATCAACACTGACCTGGGTTGCATGGGCGCGAAGGGCATCCATTTTTGCGTTCAAGAACTCAGGGCCGGTGATCTCCGTGGTAATCAGCGCATCCTCGGTTGCGAATGGCAGATCATCAGGATCTAACTCAGCAAAGCCAGTTGTTTCCCCCGCTGCACGCAAGGCTTTGATGCCTTCGCGCAAGACATTCTTAGACATTGCGGTCCAATAAATCTTCTGGATCTTCCAAGGCACACCAAGCTCTGGCTTAAATCCTTCAACTGCGGCCAACATTGCCGCGTAATGCGTAATGCGATGGGCCTGCAAATGATCAGGGTGGCCATAGGAGCCGAAATCGTCATAGGTGATTGCAACTTGAGGGCGAGTTTCTCGAATCACTTTGACGAGTTCGATTGACGCTTCAAGAAGGTCTGCGCGCCAAAAACATTCTGGCTTTTCATTTGGAGGCGTGCCGATCATTCCTGAATCGCGAAAACGCCCAGGCCCACCAAGCAAACGCCAATCGGTGATGCCCAATTCCTTCATCGCTGCAGCAAGCTCTTGCTGACGGTGCTCCCCGAGACGGTCGTCTTTATCTGCTGCGAAATGAGCAATATCAGGAAGCAGAATCTCGCCTTCCTCACCCAGCGTGCAGGTCACCAATGTGACTTGAGCGCCCGCTGCGGCGTACTTGGCCATGGTGATACCGGTGGCAATTGATTCGTCATCAGGATGCGCATGGACAAGGAGGAGTCGCTGGGTCACCCATAGAAGGTACCTTGCTTCCTGTGAGCACCAATGCAGCCGCCGAGAGCTACCCCCGCCAACGAGCCCGAACCCGCGGCTTTCAACTCGGACGCCCTCGTAATTTCCATCTCCTGACGGATCGGGTGCTCTTCATCCGGAGTGCCTCCGGCATCGACGCAGCCGGGTCGCTGTGGAGCCTTGACCTCAACTCAGGTATCGAAACCTGCATCGTCGATGTGCGCACCGACATACCTAGCAGCACTGACAACGACCTCCCGGCCGCCGAAAAGGCCCGTCGCGAACGCATGCGCGAGGTCACCGGTGGCATCACTGCGTACAGCGTTGATTCGACTGGAAGCTTCGCTGCTTTTGCCGTGAATGGCATCCCATTCATCGTTGACCTTTCCGATAACTGCGTTCGCGCACTTCCTGCACCTGGCCCGGTTGTTGATCCACGTATTCATCACGCAGGCAGCGCGGTCGCATACGTGATTGATCGATCGATGTATGTCACTGCGATCAATGCCGATGCAGCGACTTGCATTGCGCAAGCTGAACATGAACACGAAACCTGGGGCCTTGCAGATTTTGTCGCAGCCGAAGAGTTGGCTCGTTACCGTGGATTTTGGTGGTTACCGGAATCTGAAGGTTCACTTCTTGTCGAACGCTTTGATGAAAGTAATGTCGATGAGTGGTGGATTGCCGATCCTGCGCAGCCTGGCCTTGCGCCGCAATCGCGACGCTACCCTGCTGCTGGCACCACAAATGCTGTTGTTGAACTTTGGGTGATCAACTCCATTGGCGAACGCAAGCAAGTCATGTGGGATCTTGACGCATTTCCCTATCTGGCAACCGTTTCACCCTCAAAGCATGGCACCGTTCTTGAGTTGCTCAATCGCGAGCAAAACCTCGTGAGTATCCAACTACTGAATGCCGCGACTGGGGAACTCACTGAGCTTCAATGCCGCACCGACACGGCGTGGATTGACGTGATGCCTGGAGTGCCAAGCATTGATTTCGATCAACAACTGCTTGAAATCGTGAATGATGAAGCAACAGATACGTATCGCTTGGCTC
>WLOE01000002.1 GCA_009699465.1 Actinomycetota bacterium
CTCGCGCCGCTGGCATAGTCATGGCCATCAACTCGCTCACCTGGGATCGCTACGAAAAGACTTCCAACTAACACCTCGCGCGAATCAACTACGACACTTGTAATCAATTCAGCGCCATCTGTGCCGTGTAACGAACCGCCCAGAACTTCGCTTACTCGAGCGACTGTGAGGGCAATCATTGCAGCCCACCATTCTTGAGTTCGAGTGCACGATTGAGTACTAATCGGTCGTCAAATGGTGTCACTACGCCATTAATCTCTTGACCCTGCTCATGCCCTTTGCCGAGCACCAAAATTACGTCGCCCGCATGCGCGAGTTCTACCGCGCGCCTGATGGCCGCGGCTCGATCTGCGATTTCTAGGAGTCCACAACCGTTCGTTGACGACACGGTGCGGGCCCCTTCCAACACTGATGCCCGAATCAATGCGGGATCTTCCGAACGAGGATTGTCGTCGGTCACAATGAACTGATCGGCTAGGCGTGCCGCGCTTTGTCCCATGAGTGGACGCTTCGTGGCATCACGATCGCCACCTGCCCCAAGCACGACAATGACGTCACCCTGCGTTGCCTCACGAACTGCCGAAATAGCCCGCTCAACTGCATCAGGGGTGTGTGCGTAGTCAACAATTCCGCGAATCATGCTTGAGCCGCTACTCGCAGCTACTTGCTCAAGTCGTCCAGCAACTTGAACGTGTGCAAGGGCATTCGCAATCACGTCTGCCGGAACTTCACACAGCCGTACCATCACAAAAGCCAATAGCGCATTTGCGCGATTGAAATCACCTGGAAGTAACAGCGTGAATGTATTTGACTGATCTTGCGGACCAGTGATTTCTATTTCACCAGCAAAGTTCAGGCTCGCCTTCCAATCTGCCGCCTTGCCCGTGATGGAAATTGTGGTGACAGGAACCGTCGCGATCGCTGCTAGCCGCTCTCCCCAAACATCATCAATGCAGATAACTGCCTGTGAAGCGTATTGGGGAGTAAAAAGCAATGCTTTTGCCTGGAAGTACTCCTCCATCGAGTGGTGGTAATCAAGATGGTCCTGAGAAAGGTTCGTGAATCCAACTACCGAATAGTGCAAGCCGCCAACGCGATCTTCGCTAAGCGCATGGCTAGACACTTCCATGACAACATCAGTCACCGACAGTTCACCCATCTGTGCAAACAGGGCGTGCAGAGTGGTCGCCTCCGGTGTCGTGCGCTTACTTGGCGTTTCGATTGCCCCAATGCGAATTCCAGTAGTCCCAATAAATCCAGTTGAGCGACCAGCAGCAAGTAATGCGGCTTCAATCATCGTGGCTGTGGTGGTTTTCCCATTTGTGCCTGTCACACCCAAGATATTGATGCGTTCAGATGCTCGGTCATACAGTAAATTTGCGATTGCACCGAGAAATTTACGTGCATCCTGAATAACTACCACCGGAAAACCCTGCGAGGATTCAGACAATCTAAGCCAACCAGTTGGATCCGTGAGAATAGCAACAGCACCACGCGCGATGGCCTCATCAAAAAATTCCACTCCATGGCGTTGATGCCCTTCAATGGCAACAAAGAGGTCACCTGGATCAATCACCCGCGAGTCCAACTCAATGCCAGTGATATTCGTGGCAGCGTCGCCATAAATCTTAAGTTGCGGTATCCCCAACTCAAGAAATGAGGCAAGGGTGACGGATGTGCGCTGATCGTTCGCGTGGTCAGCCATTGAACTATCCTGCTGTCAGCAGAAGTCTTGGAGCAGTCTTGCCCGTTGGCGGAATGCTTCGCGCTTGCAGTGCGTAAGTCATGACCCGCTTGAATACTGGCGCACCAAGCTCTCCACCGTAACGACCATTGCGCTTTGGATTCACCAGACTGACGGCAACGACAAGCTGTGGGTTATCTGCCGGTGCCATACCAATGAAAGAAGCCACAACACCGCCGTTGTAACACCCACATACCGGGTCAACGTATTGCGCAGTTCCTGTTTTACCACCAACGCGATATCCAGGAATTGCAGCCTGTGGTGCGGTTCCGCCTTTGCCTACAACCGATTCCAGCATTGCACGAACTGTTTTCGCAGTTGAAGCCTTAACAACCTTCACTGTTTTTGGCGCTGGCGCGGGTGTCACTGTTCCGTCAGGTGCGATTATTGATTTCATTAACGTTGGTTGGACGCGCACGCCATCATTTGCGATGGTCGAGAACACGCTTGCCGCCTGCACGGAGTTCACACTCAACCCTTGACCAAAAGCAACCGTTGGAAAAGTAGTTGGTGACCAGTCTTGTAGATCAGGAATCCGCCCACGGCTTTCGCCAGGGAATTTTAAACCTGTTGGTTCAGCAATGCCAAAGGCTTTGATGTAGTCATACAACTTTGTCTTGCCGATGCGCTCAGCAGCAAGAATTGTTCCCATATTGCTCGACTTGGCCATGATGCCGGCCAATGTGAGATGCAAGGTGCCGTGGGGATCATGGTCGTGGAAAACCTTACCGCCACGCTTTAAACCGCTTGGAATGGTGAATGCGCTGCCTGCATTTGCAGCACCTTGATCTACTACTGCTGCAAGAGTCATGACTTTGCTGGTGGAACCAGGCTCATAAATTTCAGAAAGTGCTCGGTTGCCTCGAACAGCATCATCAAAGGAAGCAGCAGAATTTGAGTCAAAGGTCGGCGCTGTTGCCATAGCCAAGATGTATCCACTACGCGGATCCATCACAATCACTGTTCCGCTGTCAGAACTCGTTGCTACAACCTGTCGCGCGATTTGACGTTGCGCTACGAGTTGTATGTCACGATCGATCGTGAGCTGAACATTTGAGCCTTGAACTGCATGGTTACTTGTGATGTCACTCGTGGTGATGATGCGATTACCCGCGCCACGTTCATAGGTTTGCGTTCCGGATTTTCCTGCGAGCAAACCTTGCATCGCATACTCGATGCCACCCAAGCCCTTGCCATCAGCACCCACAAAACCGATGACATTTGCGGCAAGGTCGCCGCCTGGATATAGACGACGCTGAGTTTGCTCGCTGAATATTCCAGGAAGGCGCAGGGCTTCGATCTCGCGCCAAGTCGCCGGTGATAGGCCTTTTGCGATGTACATATAGCGACGAGTACCCGTTAAACGATTTGCGAGCACTGCTGCATCTACTCCCAGAATAGGAGCGAGCGCTGTTCCTACTGCTGCGGGATCTGAAATGAGAGTCTGATCGGCCGTTACATCTCGGGCTTCAACGGTGGTGGCTAATGGCTCACCCTTGGTATCAAGAATATTGCCGCGAATTGCTGGGATGGATTTGGTCTTAATCCGCTGCTCGAGAGCTGCTGCTGCAAGGTCTGGCCCCTTAACAACCTGTAAATCCACAAGGCGTACAGCAAAGAGGGAAAACGCAATAGCCGTAATGATGAGCAGGACTGATCCACGCCTGCCCCGACCACTAATTCCCACTTGATGACGGTAGTTGTTCGAGCCCCCAGAATTGCGCTGCTGACGCGGTGGCGCGGTCATCTGCTTCATGAGATTTACCGCACCGGAACAGCAACGAGACCTGCATCACCTGAGCCGATGTTTCCGACCTGGACCGGAACTTCCTGCCAAAGGGAATCTTCGCTCTTCTTGGTTGCCTTGGCCTTGGCGTCAGCGGCCGCTGGGTCGTAATTTGGCCCAGGTACTGGACGTTCGCCAAGAGCATTTCCACCAGTAATTTCTGCGGCGGTGCCATTTGCGGCCATGTTGACTGGAACCCCATCACCAATCGCTGGACGCGGTTTCCCGAGCACCTTGCCATCAGGAACACTTAAGAACACTGGGTTCTTGCTCGGCACCATTCCAAGTGCATGTGCCTTGTTTGCAAGTGATTCTGGGGCTGCCGCTGACGCAACCTGCTCGCTTAGCACTGCTTCTTGCTCAGTGAGTGTGCTCAGTTGGCCCTTAAGTTCGCTGAGCGCAAATGAACCTTGAGCGAGCTGTGTGTTGATCAACAACATTGCCCCAAGTCCAACGATGAGCAGCGCGCCCATCACCATTGCGAAAGTGCCACGACTTGCCTTAACGGGACGAAGAGGCGAAACAAGCTTGAGATGTGGCCGATCTTCATTGCGGGTCGCGGCACCACGAGTTGCGTATTCAGTGACTTCAGCAGCGAGTGCAGTTGCACCAGCAACCGCTCCATGAAATGCGCGGCCGGCTACCTCAAGAGGTGTATGACGACTCATGCCGCCACCCGCTCAATTGCGCGAACGCGCACAGATGCTGAACGTGGATTCTCTTCAAGTTCTTGTTCAGATGGAGTTTCTGCACCACGCGTGAGAAGACGAAGTTTTGGTTGGTGGTCTGCAGGAATGACTGGCATTCCATGCGGCACCTTCGCCGTGGTCTGGTCGACAAAAACCTGCTTCACAAAGCGATCCTCAAGCGACTGGTACGACATCACTACTAAGCGACCGTTGACAGCTAATGCTTCGATCGCGGCAGGAATCGCTGCGCGTAATGCATCAAGTTCACCATTGACCTCGATGCGAAGTGCCTGGAATGTGCGCTTTGCTGGATTGCCACCTGTGCGACGAGTTGCCGCTGGAATGGCTTCGCGCACCAAATCAACGAGACGAGTTGAGTTTGTAAACGGAACATCTTCACGAGCTGCAACAATGCGACGCGCAATGCGCATCGCGAACTTCTCATCACCATATTCCCGCAAAATATCTGCAAGTTGACCTGCGCTATAAGTGTTGACCACATCAGCGGCCGTGATCCCCCGCGATTGATCCATCCGCATATCAAGCGGTGCGTCTTGTGAGTACGAGAAACCACGATCGCGCTCATCGAGTTGCATTGACGAAACACCAAGATCAAACAGCAAGCCTTGAACTGCACTTAAACCAAGACCAGCAAGCACTTCCGGGAGTTCGTCATATACCGCATGAACGAAAGTCACGCGATCACCAAATGGCGCAAGACGCTCGCGTGACTTTTCAAGTGCGTCGGTATCGCGGTCAAGGCCGACGAGACGAAGTTGTGGATATTCAGTAAGTGCAAACTCTGCGTGGCCACCAAGTCCAAGGGTCGCGTCAACCAAAATCGCGTCTGGTGCGCTAATGGCTGGTGCAAGAAGAGTGAACACACGCTCGCGCATCACTGGGACATGGATGCTCATGCACCAAGTCCGCTCACGAGTGCGGAAATTGCCGTTAAAGTCAGCGCTGTCAAACTGCTTGCAACAATGAGTAACCCAAAGGCACGAGCACCATGCCGAACAGCGTTGCCCTGCGCAACGTTGTTGATGGTGTTCGACGGGGTCGTCATGACTTGCCTTTCGCGGTGTGATCGGTGTGGGTGACTGCGGTGGTGCGGTATTCACGTGGTCAGGTCCCCGCCCGCCCCTTGGTTACTTGCCTGGCTCAGGGGAAGTGAGTCAGGAATGCAAGAACTGCGGGAGGAGGCCTGGCCTCGTGATTACAAAATTCCGGGGACGACCTCCTCGCTGATGTCGGAGTAGGCGTCTTCCTGGTTTGCCAGGTAGCTCTCCCATGCGGAGGCATCCCAAATTTCTACGGTGGTGCCGTTACCCACCACGATCACATCGCGATCTAGACCGGCGTATTCGCGCAAAGGCATAGGAAGCGTGACTCGACCCTGCTTATCTGGCACTTCGTCGAATGCGCCAGAGAACAGCACGCGCAGGTACGCGCGAACCTTCGCATCAGAGCGTGAAGCTTCATTGAGGCGCTCAGCATGAGCAGCGAACTCTGCAGCTGGCCACACCACGATTGAGCGGTCTTGGCCCTTTGCCATCACGAGCCCCGCGGCAAAACCCTCACGGAATTTGGCGGGAAGCACGATGCGGCCCTTGTCATCAAGGCGCGGAGCATGGGTACCAAGAAACATTGCCCCACCTCCCCTGATTGAGATGAATCACTTCCGACCCATCAGCCCCACTGGACTCATCCTTAACTCCAGCAAGCGCCACTGTACTCCACTTTCCTCCACCGTCAACCATCTCGGCCACAAAATCTGGGAAATTGACCCACTTTTTTTATGAGGGAACTCCTCTAGAGTGCAAATACCAATTCAAGGGAGCCTCAACGTTGAAGAAATTCCTGCTCGTGCTTGGTGCAATTGCACTCAGCGCAGCTCTGCTCGCCATTGCCCTGATTGCGTCCAATGACCAATCGGCGAATCAACGTCAGGTGGCTTTTGGCCCGTTTTATGCGACTCCCGCTGAAATTCCTGCCCAGCCAGGCACCCTCATCCGCTCTGAACCGCTAGGCGTGAGCGTTCCCGGAGCCACCAGTTACCGAGTGCTGTACTCCTCACAGCGACCTGACGGTTCCATGGCAGTTTCCAGCGGCATGGTCTTTGTGCCCACTGCCCCTGCTCCACCCGGAGGTCGGCCAGTAGTGGCCTGGGCGCATGGAACGGTGGGCCAAGGCGATGCCTGTGCACCTTCGCGTTCAGAAAATCCCCTAGGTGACACTGCAAACTGGCTTGATCAAATGATGCAACTGGGATGGGTCGTCACTGCGACGGACTACACCGGACTTGGCACCCAAGGACCGAACCTGTATTTGGTTGCGCAAGCTGAAGTCAGCGATGTGGTGAACGCAGTGCGCGCGGCTCGACAAATTCCGAACATCAATGCAAGTAATCGATATGTGGTCTGGGGTCATTCCCAAGGCGGTCACAGCTCGTTGTGGTCTGGACATCTTGCACCAACACTTGCCCCAGAGCTCAATCTCCTTGGTGTTGCCGCTGCTGCTCCTGCAGCGAATTTGAACTTGATCATGGGTGCGCAATGGGATGGCGTCATCGGTTGGGGCATCGGACCAGAAGTTGCACTTTCTTGGCCTATCATCAAACCCACACTGCCTATCAATGGCGTGGTAACGCAACAAGGTATTGATAACGAAGATTCAATTGCGCAGCAATGCACATCAAGTAATTCATTGTTGTTGAATCTAGCTGTGCGTAAAGCATTCGGGCAAAACTTCTTTACGGAAAACCCAAGCAATAACCCGCAATGGAAATCACTTGGTTTACAACAGACTCCAAGCCCGCTGCCCGCATCTATGCCTGTGTTTGTTGGACAAAGCACTGCCGATCAGGTTGTTCTTGCTTGGCCAAATGCCGTATTACAAAACCAATGGTGCGCAGCTGGTTCAACGATTAGCACACTATGGGTTGGTGAAGTGAGTCATCAATTAACTGCGGAAACTATTGGCCCAGATGTGGTGCGTTGGATTAATGATCGATTTGCTGGACGACCTGCATTGCGTACGTGCAATCTTGCACCGCCGGTGAGTGCACCAGCAGGAAGTTAAGGACTACTCGTCACCTTGCCGACGACGCCAGCGATCTTCAACGCGATCCATAAACGATGTTTTTGATGCAGTGGCCTTTGGCGCTGCTGTTTCAGTTTGGTCAACAGCAACCGCTGGAGATTTAAAGGCTGCGTACGTCAAAAACGCACCAACCAGCATCACTGCGAAACCTGCGATACCCACAGGAGTTGACTGCATCGCCATACCGGTGACCAAGACAGCAATACCCGTAAACACGACGAGCACACCAAGCGCTGCTTTTCCCCGGGAGCCGCGAGCCATCGAGGTTGAGCGCAAACTGGTAGCAAACTTTGGGTCCTCGGCGTAGAGCGCGCGCTCCATCTGCTCGAGTAGCCGTTGCTCATGATCTGACAGTGCCATGTGTACGACCCCCTTCTTTTCGCTGGTGACCCCAAGTTTATGCACAAGCTGAGCAAATCGAAACCTCAACTGCCCAGAGACTGGTCATTGCTCTTCCGGAGCCACCAAACGGGCCGATTTCACTGCCTCATTGCCGAACTTGGCCCGAAGCTGGTCGATGGCCACTTCCGCATCACGTCGCCCATGATCGGGCTCCCCCAACAGCATTTGCTGAGCCGCGCCCTGGGCTTCTCGCAAGCCATCAACTTTGACCCCTACCAGGCGCACCCGTGCCCGCTGCAGACCCAAGGCATCAAAGAGCTGCTTGGCCGTTTCGTAGATCTCTTGGGTGACGTCAGTTGCCTGATGCAAGGTTTTGGATCGAGTGATCGTGCTGAAGTCAGCAAAGCGCACCTTGATATGGACACTGCGCGCTACCCGATCCGACTTTCGCAACCGACTGCCCACTTGGTCGCTCAAGTGCATGAAGTGGGCATGCAGGGTTGGTACATCATCAATATCGTCCGCAAAGGTTTCTTCGGCACTCATGCTCTTATCGGCAACATGTGGGGTCACTGACCGTTGATCGCGACCCCAAGACAAGTCATGCAGGTGTGCACCAGAGGCTGCGCCTAACGCTCGTTGCAAGGTAGCTAGAGGCGTATGCGCAATATCAGCAACAGTGGTCAGGCCCAAGCGCGTGAGCTGCTCTTCGGTCTTCTCTCCCACTCCCCACAAGGAATTCACGGGAAGTGGGTGCAAGAAGGCCAACACTTCATCAGCAGGCACCACCATTAATCCGTCAGGCTTTGCGCGTGTTGATGCCAGCTTGGCAATGAACTTGGTTGAAGCCACACCAACAGAACAGGTAATGCCTTGTTCATCATGCACGCGTGCACGAATCATTTCGCCGATCTCACGCGGCGTTCCCAGTCGGCGCAAACTCCCGCTGACATCAAGGAAGGCTTCATCAACGCTGAGTTGCTCAACTGCCGGAGTAACTGAAGCAAAAAGTGACATCACTGAACGACTGACTTCGGAATATTTATGCATGGACGGCGCGATGATGATTGCCGTTGGCGCTAAGCGCCGCGCACGACTCATCGGCATCGCAGAATGCACGCCCATTGCGCGTGCTTCATACGTTGCCGAAAGCACGACTCCCCGCGAACCACTTGCTCCAATGATCACTGGCTTGCCGTGGAGTTCTGGGCGGGTTCGTAATTCGACAAGGGCAAAAAATGCATCCATGTCGACATGCAAAATGGTGCAACCAGCATCGCTCTGGCCCACTCCGGATCCACCGGCGGGACGACGTACCTGATTACGACTCACACTGACCATTGTTGCGCCTTCTCCTTACCAACCACTGCTACCTGGACTGCTGTGCCACAACTTGGACCTTGGCGTTGCTGGCGCCACATCTGCATATGGGGATACTCGGAACCCGCTGGCGTGCACAAGGACTCGACCGCCTGCATCAGTTAGCACCTCTGGTCGGTCGTCGTGCAGTACCGCACGCATTGCTTGGGTGCCGATATCGCGCCACTGTTCGTGGATCGCCCCCAACTCCCATGCACCTGTTGCTCGGATGGACACCCCACGCGCACCGGTGCGCCGCACATGACCGCGCACCAGTAGCAGCCAGGAAGAAAAAACGGTGCTGGCATAGGGCACTTGGGAATCTTCAAAGAAGGTGGCATCGAGTGGGCCGGTCGCATCATCAAGGGTTAAGAAGATGACGCGCTTACCCGTGCGAATCGGTGGAGTTTGGGTTGCAACCTTCACCCCAGCGATATAGATCTCTTGCTCGGATCGACACTTCAGTAAATTCTGCGCTCGAGTGATTCCCAATTGATTGAGCATCGGGTTGAAGAACTCAATGACATGCCTACTGACATCAAGACCGAGCAGATCAAGCTCAGCGCGCACGGTTTCCGTGATCGTCATTTCAGGTAACCCAGAAGCCGGAGTTGCCGCCGGATCATCGCCAAGATCAAGGAGTAACTGCCCGGGCCCGTCACCACGAGGCCGTCGTTCCAAATCAGCAAGCTGCAATAAAAGATCGCGGCGGGTGAGCTGCCCTCGTTCGCGCACTGGTCGATTGCGATCAATGCCATAGAGCTGATCACATGCACCAGTGAGCACCAAGTGCTCTGCTGTTGGTCGCGAGATGCCAGCGCGGTTCCAAAGATCGCTCAAGGATTGATAAGGCTGGCCAGCAACAAGCCGTTCAACCTCATTTTCGCTGATCCCCTTCACCTCAACAAAGGGAACTCGCACACCAAAAGCAGTTGCGGTGGCTTCCACCACATATTCCGCCCGCGATGCATTGAGATCAATCCCCAAAATCTCAACACCAAAGTGCCGAGCGTCATCAAGGATCAATCGCTTGGGATACATCCCTGGATCATGCGTAAGGATGCCGGCATAAAAAGCAGCCGGATGATGGGTTTTCAACCACGCTGATTGATAGGTCGGTAACGCAAAGGCTGCCGCATGCGCTTTACAAAATCCAAAGGATGCAAACGAACGCAAGACATCCCAAACTTGCTCAACAACTGCCAGCGAATACCCCCGACGCAAAGCCGTGGGGTAAAACCAGACCCGCACCTCATCAATGCCAACTTGGGTGTTCATTGACCGACGGGTTTCATCAGCTTCAGCCAAGGAACAGCCAGTCATCATTGCGACAATGCGCATCACCTGTTCATGGAACACCACCACGCCTTGGGTTTCTTCCAAGATTGGTCGCAAATCTTCATGCACGAATTTGGGTTCACTCCAGCCCTGACGAGCACGCAAGAACGGATTGATCATGTCGGACTTCACTGGGCCTGGTCGGAACAGTGAAATATCAATGATCAGATCGTTAAAGCAATCTGGACCAAATTTTCCGATGAGTTCACGTTGCCCTGGGGACTCAATTTGAAAACATCCCAACGTGCGCGTGGAAGCAATGAGCTCATAGGTTGCCGAATCATCCAGTGACACGCGTTCAAGTGCTACGACTTCACCATCAACACGAGCAACCTCAGCAACTGCATGCGCGATAGAGGACTGCATTCGCACTCCCAACACATCGAGCTTGAGTAAGCCCATATGTTCAACATCGTCTTTATCAAACTGACTCATGGGATAACCCGCGTTGCTTGGTTGCACTGGCGTGCGATCAAGTAATGACACATCAGAGAGCAAGACTCCGCATGGATGCATCGCCACATGTCGCGGTAATCCGTCGAGAGCTTCGACTCGTGCAAGGAACTCATCAAGTTTTCCGTCAGCTGCCATGACCCCAAAGCGACTGCGCTTGAGTTCAGGAAGATCTTCAAGGGCTGATCGAACATTGCGGGCACGGATATGCGGGAAGGCTTTGGCAAAGGCATCGATCTCATCAGCAGGTAAGCCAAAGGCGGCGCCGGTATCCCGAATCGCGTGGCGTACTCGATAGGTCTCCATCATTGATACGCAAGCCACGCGTTTGTCACCGAAACGTTCAAAGATCCAGTCATAGACCTCTAAGCGACGTGCGGCTTCAACATCGATATCAATATCGGGTAGCTCTTTGCGAAGAGTGGAAAGGAAACGCTCCATCAAGAGACCATGCGCCAATGGATCAACCCCGCTGATACCAAGCAGATAGTTGATCAAACTGCCAGCACCAGAACCACGGGCCGCAACGCGCACGTTCTTACTGACGACGAGATCAACCACCTCAGCAACAGTGAGGAAGAATCCAGCAAAACCCAAGGCACCGATCGTGCGTAACTCTTCTTCAAGGCGAAGGGCGGCAGCGCGCTGATCCGATGCAGATGAGTACCGCTGCGTGATCGCAGCTCGACAGCGCTGCGCAAGGAGGGCATGGGCTTGCTCAACTTCATCACTGGAATCCAAGGTGCTCGCCCCAGTGAGCACATCAAGTTCAGGAACAAAGGCTGAACCAATCCCAAGATCTGCTTGCGGATCAAGGGCGCAACTTTCAATGAGCGTCCAGGTATCGCGATGTAAGGAAGCTCGACCACAACCAGCAGCCTGAGCAATCTCTTCAACGCGTGCATCAAGATCACTGGGTGAATCCAAGGTTGCTTGGCCGTTATTGCGCAGCATCCGCGTTGAACTCATCGGTATGAGTTGACGAGCCGCATCTAAGACATCAGCAGTTGCTGCATCAGCAACTTCCAGGTATCTCGCTGCATGCGTGAACACCACCCGTGTCTGCTGCTCACGCGCCCAACGCCACATCTTCGCTGCATGACTAGTCGACCACGCAGCATTGCGAGCCCTGCGATGACTACCAATCGCCACAGCAACACTTGGGCCATAGATCGAGCGCCAATGATCAAGCACTTCGCGCGATGCGCGTAATTGACCTGCAAGTAACGCTGAACCAAGTTCAGAATCTGGACCAAGGAGCGCAACAAGACTGTGCCGATGAGCCAAGAGATCTGAAGCTTCCAATATTGGTAAGCCATAACGATCTGCATTTGCGTGCGCTGCAGAAATTAACCGCGATAGCGACGCCCACCCAGCACGACCACGCGCCAAAAACACCACACGAGCATCACCTTGCGCAACCCATGCACCACCGCGTGCAGGGGTGCGCCGAGCGCGTGTATGAATCGCGGGCGCATGCACCGGAACCACAGCAAGATCAACGCCAACAACAGGAGTAAGCCCTGCCTGCTGCGCGGCTTGCACCCACTGCACTGCGCCATAGACACCATCGCGATCGGTCAACGCAATAACACGATGCCCATCGGCTGCAGCACGTTCAATAATGCGCTGCGGTGTTGCGGTGCCGTATTGCAGCGAGTAACTCGAGGCCACCCGAAGATGTGGCCAGGACAATTCCATAAAGAACTAGTGCCCAGATGGCAATGGCTGCTGCGTAACACCCAGAGCAGTGGTGACTCGCTCCACAAACATCTCCGCATCACGCACAAGATCATCAGCCTCACGGGCACTGACACATGGCACGCCTGCCTGCGCAAGCGAGCGCTTGCGCGCACCAGCGGCAAAGAAGTCAGACCATTCAGTGAACTCTCCTGCAACTTCTGGCAGTACTTGCCACACACTGCGCACTCGACTGCGCGACTTGCGTTGCACCCGACCACGCGCTGCGAGCACCGCCGCAGCTGCACGTAACGCAGCAAGATGCGCCGCTGCATAGCGATCAGCTGCCGAACTGGCGATCACTGCTTCAGTGAGGCTGTGGCGAGCTGCCGCGATTAACTCTTGGGTTGCCGAAGGCAGGGCGTACAGCGCAGTGACAGACGTTGGGGTTGCAATCAGGGTTGACATGGGGACTCCTTGTGGGTGTGGTTCGACTGAAAACGCTCGACCCATCGACCCGGCCCCTTATCTCGCCGAGCTCGGGGTCGAATCGAGCCCGGCGAGATAAGAACGCTCCCTGAGAGCCTTGGCCGCGAATCCGAAGACCTCAGGAATTCGAACATACGTTCGAACAAGGAGCACGTTAGCCCGAGGGGCTGACAACCGTCAATCCCGTACTTCTCACCTACCTTCGCTCCCCCTCGGCTAGGGTCCGGCTACCCCACCCAAGGAGCACTCATGAGCAAGGTTTGGTTCATCACCGGCGCATCCCGCGGCTTTGGTCGCTCCTGGGCAATTGCCGCCCTTGAACGCGGCGATCGCGTTGCCGGTACCGCTCGCGATATCTCGATGCTCGCCGATTTAGTTGCTACCTACGGCGATGCTTTCTTGCCACTGCAGCTTGACGTCACTGATCGCAGTGGTGATTTCGCGGCCGTACAACAAGCACACGAATACTTCGAACAACTTGATGTGGTCGTCAATAACGCGGGTTACGGTCATTTCGGTTTTACTGAAGAACTCTCCGAAGCCGATATTCGCAACCAAATGGAAACGAACTTCTTTGGCGCTCTTTGGGTGAGCCAAGCCGCAATTCCGATCATGCGCAATCAAGGCTCTGGTCACATCATTCAGATTTCTAGTGTTGGTGGCGTGTGCGCCTTTCCAATGCTCGGCGCCTACAACGCATCAAAGTGGGCACTGGAAGCGATGAGTGAAGCACTCTCCCAAGAGGTTTCTGGATTCGGCATCAAGGTCACGATCATCGAACCTGCAGGCTTTACCACTGAATGGGGTAACACTTCATCAGTGCACTCAACTGCGCTGCCACACTATGAAGACAAGCGTGCAGCCCGTGCTGCAGCTGCCCGCCAGACTCCTCCCGCAGAGGCCACCAATGCCGCGATCTTTGCTGTGGTTGATGCAGAGCATCCACCGCTTCGCTTATTGCTCTCCAGCTTTGCCATCACCCTCGCAAACACTGCCTACGACAAGCGTCTGGCGGAGTGGGATCAATGGAGTGATGTCACTAAGGCGTGCGACAGCGTGTAGCGAGCGCCGAGCTACTCCTGTTGGGGATCCAAAGCTTCGGCATACCCCTCGCGGAATCCATTCTTTTTTTCCATAATTCGCAGTTCCAGCGCAGCCTTTTCTGCCGCGATATCAAGCGACGCACGCTTATCAGCGATGTAATCCATGACCGCAAACAGCACACCTGAAACCACAAAGGTCAGATGGATCATGATCATCCAAAAGATCTGATCCGTATCTGTCATCTCTGGCTCAAGAAACACTGCAAGCAACTGAATCACTGAAATCGCAACCAACGAACCGATGAGTTTGATCTTGAGACCAGAGAAGTCAACCTTGCCCATCCAACTTGGACGATCTTCAGTGTCTTTGGCAACCGAGATTTTCGAAACAAAGTTTTCATACCCACTGAAAATCACGATGATGATCAAGTTTGCTAACAACACGATGTCGAGTAATTCCAGCAAGCTGATCGTGGTCTCCTTCAGGCTTGCGCCGGAAGTAATGGTGAGCAAATGCCAGAATTCTTGAGCGAACTTGATAACGAGCACGAACAGGCCGAGCAGCAGACCGATATAGAACGGCATCAGCAGCCAGCGGCCGTTGAACAGCATCACTTCAACGCCATGTTCAAATGACTTGAATCTGCCAACAATCCCACCGCCGTGGGGATGCGGATTCTTGGTCATGATGCACTCCTTGGGAATCAAACTGGGCCTTAAGACTACTGACCCCGGAAGGCTGCGAATTTCCCGCTCTAGACTCACCATATGAGCGTGCGGGTCTATACGGGAGGTCATGCCGACCGCGGCAGCAACCTGCCGCCTTGGGTCCCAAAAGTGCCATGGATTCTGCTTGGCCTTGGCATCTTGGCTCAGGTCCTTTGGGTGCTCGTTGACGGCACCTTGCGACAGGCCCTCACTATCACTTCAGTGCTGGCCTTCTTCTTCGCATCAGCTATTCATGCCCGCCTGACCCGTCGCACCAAATGGACTGCGCAATATCTGGGCATCACCTTGGGCTTGAGTTTTCTCATTGAAGTCCTTGGCGTACAGACCCAATTCCCCTTCGGTGATTACGCGTACACCAATGCGCTTGGGCCACAACTCTTTGGCGTACCACTCCTGATTCCACTTGCGTGGGCATCAATGGCTTACCCCTGCTTACTTGCGACGCAACGCCTCTCCACCGATCCGCTCACCACCACACTGATTGGTGGCGTGCTGTTTGCTTCATGGGACCTGTTCCTGGATCCGCAAATGGTTGGTGAGGGGTACTGGACCTGGAGCAATGCAGGCTGGGCACTGCCTGGCATCGACGGCATTCCTTTGCAGAACTTCCTAGGTTGGCTACTCACCGCCTTCTTATTGATTGCACTTCTTGATCGCTTACCTCGCCGCGTTGCCAAAGATGGCGTTCCTGTAATCATGTTGAGTTGGGTCTATGTCTCAAATGTGATGGCAGCTCTGGTGTTCTTTGGTCGCCCCGGCGTTGCACTCTGGGGTGCAATCGTGATGGGCGCCGTGATCATTCCATGGTGGTGGCGCACCTGGAGCCGGCCCCAATGGTGACGAAACGACTCACCACTCTTGGCTCCCTTTCTGCTGTTGCGATCGCTGCACACACTGCCGTAAATCTCAATGCACTACGCAAACCCAATGTTGTTGCGCCACCACTCTTAGAAAAAGTCAGTGTGTTGATCCCGGCGCGCAATGAGGCAGACAACATTCTTCGCGCTGTTTCAAGCGTGCTTGCATCTCTTGGTGTTGCAAACCTAGAAGTGCTGGTTCTCGACGATGGCTCAACTGACACAACAGCAGCAATCGTTTCGGGAATTGATGATCCACGTGTGCGCTTGATTACTGGCACCGAAGAACCCCCAGCGGGTTGGCTAGGTAAACCTTGGGCTTGCAAGCGTCTTTCACTGGAAGCTTCCGGATCGGTGCTCGTGTTTCTTGATGCCGACGTTGAACTCTCTCCAGATGCCATCCGCGCAAGCGTTCGAGAACTTCGTGCACACAACTTTGCCATGGTCTCTCCTTATCCCCTGCAAATTGCTGAGAGTTGGCTTGAGCGACTTGTGCAACCAATCGTTACGTGGTCATGGTGCGCCTTCTTGCCCCTTCATTGGTCGCAACGCTCAACTCGACCATCCCTGTCGGCGGCTAACGGTCAGTTCTTAGTGATTGATGCTGACGCCTACCGCGCAATTGATGGTCACACCTCTGTTGCCGGCGAAGTGCTTGAAGACATTGCGCTCATGCGGGCACTGAAAAATTCTGGCGAACTTACCTGCACGATGGATGGCTCAACAATCGCAACGTGTCGAATGTATGCAACCACTGATGAAGTTGTTGATGGGTACGCCAAATCACTTTGGACAGGCTTTGGCAGTCCGGCTGGATCTATCGCGGTGAACCTCTTCTTGCTTACTGCATATGTCGTACCTCCCGTTGCTGCTCTTACTGCTCGCTCACCTCGCACCAGAACCATGGGTGCAGTTGGATACGCCGCCGGAGTTGCAAGTAGAGCAATGGTTGCTCGTCGCACAAGTACTCGCGTATGGCCTGATAGCGCTGCCCACCCAGCCTCAATCACCGCTTTTGCTGCGCTGTCGGCAATCTCCTGGTCTCGACATCTTCGTGGCTCCAATTCATGGAAGGGACGATCCCTGCCATGAGTCGCATCGTTGTGATTGGCGCGGGCGTTGGTGGACTTGCGGTTGCTGCGCGAACCGCAGTGAAAGGTCATCAGGTCACGATCGTTGAACAAAGTGCGCGCGTCGGCGGCAAGCTGCACACCTACCGTCGCGATGGCTTTGCTTTCGATACCGGGCCATCACTTTTTACGCTTCCTGCGGTCTATCGCGATCTTTTCCTCAAAACTGGAACAGCACTTGAAGAAAACGTCGATCTTCAAGCTGTGGATCCCGGGTTTGGTTATCACTGGGCTGATGGCACCGATGCCGTGTTGCCTGGAGTCGGCATTGGTCTGGCTGCGGATGCCCTTGGCGATGCCCTCGGCGGTCAAGCTTCACAGCAATGGCGAGTACTCATGTCTCGCGCAAGTGACATGTGGGCACTCACCCGCGCCCCAGTGCTGCAATCACCCCTTGAAGGAATGCGTAGTGCGGCTCGACTCACTCGAAGCCTCGGCGCTGTTCGCACGATTGCACCATTCACTTCCTTGCGTTCATTAGGCAAGAAGACGTTTACTGACCCGCGTCTTGTGACACTGCTTGATCGGTACGCCACCTACACCGGCAGCGATCCCCGCCGAGCCCCCGCGGCTCTTGCCACGGTTCCTTTCGTTGAACAGACCTTTGGCGCTTGGCATATTGGTGGCGGACTTGGCACCTTGGCACCCGTACTCGCTGATCGCGCCCGTGAGCGTGGCGTGAATATTCGACTTTCTTCATCTGCCGTTTCCATTAGCCAATGCAATGGAGCAATCAGTGGTGTTGAGCTAGATACGGGCGAATTCCTCGAAGCCGACTTGGTTATTTCTGATGCAGACGCATCGTCTTTATATGGATCGTTACTTCCACGGGATTCACGTGCATCGCAAGCAGTCCGCAACTTGCGCAAATCAACTCCTTCCCTTGCTGGTTTTGTGATGCTGCTTGCGGTTCAAGGACGCACACCGAATATTCAGCACCACAATGTGTGGTTCCCTGAGAATTACGACGCTGAATTTGATGCCATCTTTGGCAAGAATCCTCACCCAGTTGTTGAACCAACTATTTACGCCTGCGTTCCTAACGATCCGTTGATGCGCCCAGATGAAAACCATGAATCGTGGTTCATCCTGGTCAATGCGCCACGCCATAGTTCAACAGGTCTCGCTGGAACCATGGATTGGGATGCGCCAGGCATCGCTGAGCAATATGGCGCGCAAGTACTCGCAACCCTTGCCGCACGTGGAGTTGATTTGCGTTCACGAATTCTTTGGCAGGAAATATCCACTCCCGCAGATCTGGAACGCGAAACAGTAGCTCCTGGTGGATCGATCTATGGCATGGCCAGCCACGGCTCTATGTCCACCTTCAAACGCCCAACAAACCAATCCCCTATTCCTGGACTGTTTCTCGTGGGTGGTTCTGCTCATCCGGGTGGGGGTCTACCACTTGTCGGGATGGGTGCGGAACTCACCGCAGAAATTATTGGTCGCGCGAAAAAATAGCTTTGGTTTTATCAGTCATGACTCTTGACCATGAGGCCTTGTCTTTCTTGCCTTTGACTACGTCTGGCTCATGCAGCCACATCGCCAACTTGCCATCCTTGGCCACGATGCGCAACCGCTCTTCAGTTGCGTTACGCACATCACCTGGGCACACCACCAGCACTTGATCATTTGCACGCAACCGCGAGTTATCGTCGATAGACATTGGTTCTGAATCGCGAACAATGAGTGAAACAACAGCTCCCTTAGGCAGTCGTAGTTCAGTAATAAACACACCAACAAGACCTGAACTCTGCGGCACATCTAGGGCAAGCACTACCGCATTCATGGCATCAAGGGGTGCACTTTCAAGATCGAGTTCAAATGCCTCGTCAGGTAACTCAAGTCGTAACTTGCGTGCAAGTACCGGCAACAATGGCGTTTGTACAAGCAGCAACACGATTACCACGATCAACGTCGCATCGAAAACCTGTTCAGCCCCCACCACAGCAAGGCCAAGCGGAATGGCCGCAAACACGATTGGCACAGCACCGCGAAGCCCGGCAACTCCTACAAAGATGCGCTCTCGTAATCCCCATCGAAATGGCGTGAGTGAAACAAATGAAGACAATGGTCGAGCGACGAGCACCAAAGCTAACCCCGCAATAGCTGCGATACCAAATGCGGCAGGAAGCCGGTGCACATCAGCCAAAAGGCCGAGCATCACGAATAAACCGATTTCGGAAATCCATGCGAGTCCATCGGCAAACCCAATAATCGATCGACGATGCGGGAGTTTTGCGGCAGAACCAATAAATACTGCCGCCACATACACCGCCATGAACCCTGATACGTGGATGAAATCAGCAAAAGCAAATGCAGCGATCAACATCGCCATTGCTGCAATTGGATAAAGACCAACTGCAGGTAGAGCAAGTCGCGGCAGAACCCAGCGCGAGGCATAGCCCGCAGCAACCCCAATAACTACACCACCAACGAGTTCAACAATAATCATGAAAACAACGAACGACCAAGATGAATTTTCAAATGTTCCGCCAGCAACCACGCTCACCAGTACAACCACGGGAGCATCATTGAAGCCTGCTTCGCCTTCAAGCACAGTGCGCAACCTCGGTGAAAGCTTTAACTTACGCAGAACAGAGAACACGGCTGCGGCATCGGTTGCTGCTAATACAGCTGCGAGCAGCAGCGCATTCTGCGAACTCATTTCCGTCAATGCTATGAGCGGTACTGCGACTACCGCGATGCTTGCGAGCACGCCGATAGTTGCCAACGTAATTGCCGGCCACAACACCGGACGCAATTCAGAGACTCGAGTTGTGAGACCTCCCTGCGCCAAAATTAAAATCAAAGCCACATAGCCCAGAACCGCTGCGAGCTCCGCGTCATGAAAATTTAAGACATCAACAAAGGTCCCGAGAAAAAGACCAAGTCCCAGATATAGCAACAAACCGGAAACACCGAGCTTGCCGGCAAACCGGACTCCAAGAATGGAGACCAGCACGATGATTGCACCAACAAGTAACGCTGGAGCCAGGGATTCCAGCGTCATAGCTGTTACCTCGAGCCCAGACCTAGAGCTTCGTATACCTGCACCGTTGATGTTGAACGGTTAAGTGTGTAGAAGTGCAAGCCGGGTGCACCCATCGCCAATAATTCATTGGACATTTCGACGGCGATCTCAACACCAAGCTTGCGCACGGCATCATCGTCGTCTTTGACAAGTTCGAAGCGCGCTGCGAGCTCCGGTGGGAATGCGGCTCCTGAGAGGTCCGCAAACCGTGCGATTTGAGCGACGTTGGTGACCGGCATCAACCCTGGGATGATCGGCATGGTCACGCCATGAGCAGTAGCGCGCTCCAAGAGATCTGCATAATCACGTGAACGGAAGAAGAACTGAGTGACCGCGAACTGCGCACCTGCATCTTGCTTAGCGGCCAACACCCGTGCATCTGTATCAAGGTCGGGCGAAGAGGGGTGACCCTCTGGAAATGCTGCAACTCCCACAGTGAAATTGCCCAAAGCCTTAATGAGCTCGACTAATTCATCTGCGTGCTGCAGCCCATCTTCGTGCGGTGTCCACTTCGCCGTAGGCCCGCCTGGTGGATCTCCACGCAAGGCCAAGATGGTGTGAATACCCGCTGCGGCGTACTCCCCGATCACACCGCGCAACTCCTCACGGCTAGCCCCCACACAGGTGAGGTGGGCTACCGGAATCATCGAAGTCTGCTCTGCAATTTCGGCGGTAATGCGAACCGTGCGATCACGGGTTGAGCCACCAGCCCCATACGTCACCGACACAAAGGTGGGATTCAACCGCTCGAGATCGCGCACCGTTCGCCACAGCGCCTGCTCACCTTCGTCAGTTTTCGGGGGGAAAAGTTCAAAAGAAAATGAGCGCCCACCCGTGGCCAATAACTGAGCCAAATTAGCTCCGGCGGCACTTTGGGTCATTGGTCAATCCTAAGGGTGACCTAAGTTCGGGACGGTTTAGGCTCAAGGGCATGACCACTCCTGTCGTACCAACGATGGACCCCGCTGCCTTTCGCGCTGGAGTCCAGTTGGTCGTGGATCGCGTGACTACCCATGAATCTGGGAACCTAGCCACGATCAGCCCCGCCCTTTCCCCACTCATGGATTCGCTGATTGCACTCATGGGTGGCGGCAAGCGACTACGACCTGCTTTTTGTTACTGGGGTTGGCGTGCAGCGGCAAACGATGCGGATCTTTTAGCGCATCACGACGCAGCTTTGGAAGCATCAGTAGGCCTTGAGTTTCTCCAAGCCTGTGCACTCATTCATGACGATGTAATGGACGGGTCAGATACGCGACGCGGACTACCAGCAGCACATCGAGTCTTTGAAGCGATGCACGCGAAAGATCAATGGGTTGGTTCCGCACCAATGTTTGGTGTCGGTGCCGCGATCTTGCTTGGCGACCTCTGCCTTTCGTGGGCTGACCAAGTATTCCTAGCGTCACCAATGCCAAGGTCTGCACTGGAACGCGCAAAGCCGTTGTTTGACATCATGCGAACTGAACTCATGGCTGGTCAGTACCTCGATCTACTCGAACAGGCTCGTTCAAATACTTCAATTGATCGAGCGAAAACTGTGGTTCGCTATAAGTCGGCGAAGTACACCATTGAACGCCCACTCCATCTGGGTGGTGCTCTAGCAGGAGCAAGCGACGCAGTGATGCAGTCATATAGCGACTACGGCCTCGCTCTTGGGGAAGCCTTCCAACTGCGCGACGACATCTTGGGTGTGTTCGGAGATCCCAAGGAAACAGGAAAGCCAGCAGGCGACGACATTCGTGAAGGCAAGCGCACCGTGATGGTTGCCCTGGCTTTCGAATCTGCCAGCCCTGCGGAGCAAGCAACCCTCACTTCGCTACTCGGCAAACACGATCTCAATACCGACGATGTTGCAATCGCTCGCGAAATTTTCACTCACACCGGTGCGCTTGCACAAACTGAACTACTGATTGAGGCTGGCATTGCGGCTTCATATGCGGCTCTTGAAACAGCAGCAATCTCAACAGAAGGCCGTTCTGCTTTAGCGGATTTGATTGAAGCATCTACTCGACGGGCGACGTAATGAAACTCAACCCATTCACACCTATTCGGCAAGTCAATGGCCCAACAGATGAAGTGGTGATCGTCGGAGCTGGTCTTGGTGGCTTAAGTGCTGCAATGCACTTAGCTGCAGCTGGACGCAAGGTCACCGTGCTTGAACGTGAAGCTATTCCTGGTGGCCGCGCTGGTCGCATCAGCGTTCCTTCCGCTGATGGCACATACGAATTCGATACGGGCCCAACCGTTCTCACGATGCCTGATCTGATTGCAGATTGCTTCAATGCTCTCGGTGAAAACATGAACGACTGGCTCACCCTTGAACCGGTCAAGCCTCTCTATCGCTCTTTTTATCCTGATGGCTCAGTACTCGATGTTCATTCGAACACCGATCAGATGACTGAAGAAATTAACAAAGTCATCGGGCCGCAGGAAGCCGATGGCTACCGACGGTACGTTGATTTCGTCACTGAGCTCTACAAGTACGAAATGAAAGACTTCATTGATCGCAACATCGATTCCCCCCTTGATCTCCTCACGACCAACCTCGCTCGACTTGCAGCCATCGGTGGATTTCGTCGACTTGCACCAAAGGTAGAGGAATATTTGAAAGACCCACGCACGCAACGGGTCTTCTCATTCCAATCAATGTACGCAGGCCTTTCTCCATATGATGCCCTTGCTATTTACGCAGTAATTGCCTACATGGATTCTGTTGCTGGAGTATTCGCACCAAAAGGCGGCATGCATGCAGTGCCAAAAGCCATGGCTCAGGCTGCCCAAGCACATGGCGTCATCTTCCGCTACAACGTAGAAGTGACTGAAGTTGAGCGCACAGGTGATCGAGCCACAGCTGTGATTACTGCCGATGGTGAACGCATTCCCGCAGATGTAGTGGTACTCAACCCGGATGTGCCCGTTGCCTTTCGCGATCTCCTTGGCATTGAGCCTTGGTCGATCAGACGATTGAAGTACTCCCCTTCGTGTTTCCTCTTTCTTGCCGGATCCTCAGCGCATTACAACTCCATCGCGCACCACAACATTCACTTCGGAAAGAAGTGGAAGGGTGTGTTTGACGACATCATTCGCGATCGCAAATTAATGTCTGACCCAAGTTTGCTGGTTACCAACCCGACGTACTCTGATAAGTCATTGGCGCCAGTTGGCAAAGAGGTCTACTACGTCCTGTTTCCCACGCCAAACCTTGATGCTGATATTGATTGGGTGAAAGAGGGCCCTCGCTATCGCGACGAAGTGTGCCGTGTACTTGAAGAACGTGGCTACCGCGATTTCACTGCTGCAATCGAAGTAGAAAACATCACTACTCCCCTTGACTGGGAGGCACGAGGGATGGAACGTGGAGCTCCGTTTGCTTCATCACACACCTTTGGTCAAACCGGACCGTTTCGCCCGGGAAACCTCTGGGGTCAAAACGTCGTGTTCACTGGCTCTGGAACACGTCCCGGAGTTGGCGTACCGATGGTGTTGATTTCTGGCCGTCTTGCTGCAGAACGAATTACTGGACCAATGGCACGGTAATTGTTGTGACCCAAGATCCAACCACGCCTACTGCGCACTTGCTCTTGCGACATGGCTTGCCAGGTTTTATTGGCACGTCATGTATCGCCATGGGTGCACTCGGCGTTGGTTGGCTCCCTGGCACAACTGACCTGCTCACAAACCCCATCGTTGATGCCTTGCGCGGAACAACTTCGGGATCCTTGATCGCTCGCAGCTTGGTACTCATCGGGGTGGCCGTGCTGCTGCAAGCATGGCTGCTGATCGGCTCAGATCTCTATCACCGAAATGCCTGGCCTATCCGCCAACTGCAGTGGGTACTACTCATGTGGGTTGTGCCGCTCGTGATCGCTCCACCACTGTTTAGTCGAGATGTTTACTCCTATTACGCCCAAGGCCGCCTCTTTGAAACAGGAGCTGATCCCACGACTACTGGAGTAGGAAGTTTGCCTGGCTGGTTCGATATTGGCGCCGATCCAATGTGGACTGAGTCACCCACTCCATATGGCCCAAGCTTTCTCATGATCGAGCGCACAATTTCTTCAGTGGCACACCCCAATGCTTATCTAGCTGGAATCCTGTTTCGCTTGGCCTCACTTGTTGGTGTTGCCCTGATGGCTATCTACATTCCCAAGCTGGCAAAGGCCTACGGCATTGAAGGGTCAACTGCATTATGGATCGGTGTATTGAATCCACTCGTGATCATGCACTTTGTTTCAGGAGCCCACAACGATGCAATCATGGTCGGGCTCATTGTGTTGGCCTTATATCTAGGCACCTGTCAGCAATGTCTGTGGAGTGCGGCAATCGTTGGCTTCGCTGCGACAGTTAAGCCGATTGGCTTATTAGCGTTACCGTTTATCGGCTTGCAATTTGCCGGCATCGGTGCCAATTGGTGGGCGAAGATCAAAGCGTGGCTACTCACTGGGCTTGCCTCTGCCATCGCAATTATTTGCGTCTATCTCATTGTGGGTTCTGGTTATGGCGTGATTACAGCAGCCTTCGGCACACCAGGCAGTGTGCTGACTTGGCTTTCTCCCACCACAGCCCTTGGACAAATCGTCGGAGGTATCTCAACCTTCTCCGGTTTCACTGTTGATGCTTATGGCGTGATTGACATCATGCATGCGATTGGAACTCTGCTCTCTCTTGTGGTCATTATTTGGTTGATCGTTACTTCAGACCGACGAACACCACTGCGTGGCGTTGCTCTTGCCTTTGGAGTATTAGTGCTCTTAGGGCCGGTTGTTCACCCTTGGTATGTGCTGTGGGCACTGCCCTTATTCGCCGCCTCTGGGTTGAATCTTCGAGAACGAAGAATCACTGTGCTTCTCACGATTGTGCTGATCGTGCATGGCATGGTCGAAGCCAGTACCGCATCTGACAATGTGTGGGACTGGTCAGACCTCATCGCATTCATCATCGCACTTGCGGTCGTTGGCATTATTTCCTTCGCCAGCCCACGTGAACGTCAATTGATTCTTAACGCAGGTGCCCAAGAATCTGTCAACGCATGAGTATCCGCGAGCTCAACGCTGCAGGCATCACCGACCCAATGGTGCGGATGTCGTATCTGCGCTGTAAAGAACTCAATAAGCAGTACGGCAAGACGTACTACCTCGCCACCTTGTTATTACCGCCATCAAAGCGACCATTCGTGCATGCACTTTATGGACTGGCTCGATATGCAGATGAAATCGTAGACGACATGGAATCTGGGAAAACCGACGAGGAACGCGCTATCTGGCTTTCAGAGTGGTCGGCTTCATTTTTTGCTGATCTTGATCGCGGAGTGTCCGATGACCCAATCTGCCGCGCAGTTGTTGACACCGCAGTGCGGTGGGAAATTCCACGCGAGTACTTCGAGGCCTTCTTCACCTCAATGACCATGGACCTCACCGTCACCGAATATGAAACTTTTGATGATCTGTTTACCTATGTTTATGGCTCTGCCGCGGTCATTGGGCTTCAGGTAGTTCCAATTCTGGAACCTTCAGAGCAATCAGCCTTCAAATATGCTCAAGATTTAGGCATCGCATTCCAACTCGCAAACTTTATTCGCGATGTGGGCGAAGATCTTGATCGTGGTCGTGTGTACTTACCTCTTGCTGAACTTCGGCAATTTGGAGTGACTCGAGCAGATCTAGAAAAACGCATTGCTACTCCTGCTGTAAAAGAAGCCTTGAAATTTCAAATCTCCCGTGTTCGGCAGCTTGAAGAAGAATCAAAAATCGGGATTTCCATGCTGCATCCTGCAGCGCAACCGTGTATCGAAGCGGCGCGCATTTTGTATTGCGGCATTGTCGATGAGGTTGAAGGAATCGACTACGAAGTCTTTACCAAGCGGGCAACCGTGCCGATGCGCCGGCGGCTAGGTATCGCTCTTCCGGCATGGCTCAAGGCTCGAAAAGCTCGTCGAGAATTTGGGGCCGGTGCTACTTGCGCCAGCGAGGTGGTCCCGCGTTAGGCGTGCGTTGCACACCAATACGGCCTAGCCAGACCCACATCACGAGGGTAAGAAGCACTAAAGCAAAGCCAAATAACAAATCTTCAACCGGTGCGAATATCAGTCGACCATCACCAATAAATGGTGGTGGCCCGGTAACCGGAGTAGTCGATCCGATGATGGCATCACCTGAATAACGCACGATCCGAAAACCTGTGAGCACACCATTGGTGATGAGTTGAAAGACGACAATGATCGAATACGAAACCCAAAATACTTTTTTCGTTACAAGTTTGGTTCGAAAGCCAAACAGATCTATCAGTACTACTGCGAAAACCGCGAACACTCCAAGTTCGGTGTAACTCATGAGTCACTCTCGTCCCCAACGGGCCAACCACGTATTGATCGCACCGCTTCAAAAGTCAACACAGATGCCAACGGCACCACGATGAAGAACAACACTTCGTCGATAGGGACACCCGCAATGACTTCCCAGCCGAGAATGAGGTCGAGATTAAAAAACCAATGCCCCTGAGAAATTGCATAGGCATCCCAGCAAATAAACAGCACTAGGCCAGGGATGATGCAAAGGAGAAATCGCAATCCGCGTTTCAACACGCGCGTGCGTAGAAAGAATTCCAGCCACCCGCTGCCGATAAAAATGCAGACCAGAACGCCTACATAAGCCAGTTGAGACATGGCGATACTCTCGCACAGTGGGAACCCAACTTCGCATAGCCATGATTGGTGGCGAATCAACGGGCAAAACAACGCTTGCTCTCGGTCTTGCCGCCACATCACACGGTGTCGTGGTGAGCGAAGCGCTACGTGCATTCGTTGACGACCATGGCCGCACTCCCCTTCCGGAAGAGCAGCACTCAATTTTGCTGGCACAGCGAAGTCGCGAAATCGCCGCGAGCCAAGATCATCCGCACGCCACGATCGTGTGTGATCCAGCCACCACTATGACCGCGATCTATAGCGAGCTCTACTTCAACGACTCGTCCCTTCGCATGCAAGCAATGGAATATGCGGCTGACTACGACGCGATACTTTGGTGTCGCCCCGATATTCCATGGGTCGCTGAGCCTGGACAACATGATGGGCCACAATTTCGTGAGGCAGCAGATCTGCTGATTTCTCAATGGCTCGATGACCTACGAGTTGCAACTCCAGTACTAGAAATCACCGGCACCCAGGGTCGAATATTGATGGCTCGCGATTTGCTTGACGCGCAGTTCGGCAGCGTGTGGCAGCAGCCTGCGCCACGCTCGTCGACCTAGACTGGTCCAAATGGATCTGCAACCTGACGCACTCGTTGGCCAAATGGTCGATGGTCGCTATTTGGTGCAGGCAAAGTTGGCGCGCGGTGGCATGGCGACCGTTTATGAAGCCCTCGATGTACGACTAGATCGCATCGTCGCCCTCAAGGTGATGCATCGCCATTTGGCCGATGATCCCGATTTCGTGGCGCGCTTTCAGCGCGAGGCTCGCGCGGCTGCTCGCCTGGCTCATCCACACGTGGTTGGCGTCTTTGATCAAGGTTTCGCTGATGGCCTTATTTACCTGGCAATGGAGTACGTGCCTGGTCGAACCCTTCGCGACATCATGCGCGACTTTGGACCATTAACTCCCGAGCAGGCACTTGTGATGCTTGATCCAATTCTTGAAGGGCTAGCGGCAGCGCATGCTGCAGGATTCGTGCATCGAGATATCAAACCTGAAAATGTGTTGGTATCTGATGATGGTCGAGTCAAAGTTGCCGACTTTGGATTAGCCCGTGCTGTTGCGACCTCAAATACCAGTGCAACCCAAGGCGTACTCATTGGCACCGTTGCGTACCTCTCTCCGGAACAAGTAGAACGCGGTGAAGCTGATGAGCGGTCAGATGTTTATGCGTCAGGAATCTTGTTGTACGAAATGGTCACCGGTCAGGTACCTCACGCAGGCGAGAGCCCACTGTCTATTGCGTATCAACATGTCAATCAGGATGTACCTGCCCCTTCCACAGTTCATCCCGAAATTCCCGCTGATGTCGATGCGCTAGTCATCACAGCGACTCGTCGCAATGCTGGACAGCGTTACCAACACACTGCCGATTTCTTAAGTGATGTGCGGCGTGTCCGTAGTGTGTTGCCCGCCCCTCGCCCATTCACTGACACCCGCACCACCTTGGTAGTAGATGCCAGCACAAACGCTCGAATGGCCGCAGGTGGACGGCCACCTACCCCGCCCTCTTCCAATGTTGGTGGCCTCTTTAGCGACAGGCGAAAGCACACTTCACGTCGACTTGTTGCTGTTGTTGTGGCCATTGCGGCAATTATCGCGGCGATCCTTGCTGGATGGCTGGTCGCCAATGCTCTCGGCAGCAAAGTGCCAACCCCAAATGTGGTCGGACAATCTGTTGAGATTGCTCGCACCACTCTTGCTACACGTGGGTTGACTTTGGAAATCTCCACTGAGCAGTTCAGTGAAACGGTGGCTGCCAACACAGTGCTGGCAACTGACCCGGTCGCTGGTGATGGAATCAAAGAGAACAGCGCTGTAAGCGCAACGGTGTCCAAGGGGCCCGAGCGTTACACAGTTCCCGATGTACATGGAAAATCGACGGCGTCGGCAACCACCACATTGAGTGCGCTACCAATAACCGTGGGAACACAAACCCAAGTGTTCGATAACACAGCACCGCTCGGCACTGTGGCTGGAACAGATCCCCCAGCGGGATCCAGCGTTAAGCGCGACACAGTGATCAATCTTTTGATCTCCAAAGGCCCAGAACCGGTTGCGATCCCTGAAGTCGTTGGCAAGAAACTTGTCGGCGCTACTGCAGAGCTCACGGCCGTTGGATTAGAACCGACCATCACACGTGAGTATTCAGAAACTGTCGCAAAGGGACGAGTGCTGTCCGTTACTCCAACAGCAGGCACCACCGTGAACTCCGGAACAGGAGTACAACTTCTCGTGTCTGATGGACCACCACCAGTTGTAGTTCCTAAATTGATTGATATGCGCCGCAGTGACGCTGTGGCTGCCCTACGCAAGCTTGGCCTGAAGGCTAAGGTCATCGCTGGTCAGGCAACACCGCTGAACCGCGTATATTCACAAAATCCTGCTCCGGGAACAGAGATTCCTAAAGGCAGCACCGTCACGATCAGCGTGATTTAGCTTCAAACTCCAACAAGTTACTCTTCAATTCCAATCCGAATTGATAACCACCTATGCCGTTGCTCGCAACAATGCGGTGGCAGGGAACAAAAAGTGCGATCTGATTACTTCCACAAGCAGTTCCTGCTGCGCGAGCCGCACCGGGGGATCCCGCGTCCATTGCTAATTCGCCATAACTTGCCACTTCTCCTGCGGGAATTTCCCGCATGCTCTCCCAGACACGTTGCCGAAAGGGCGAGCCTGGCTGTTGCACAGCAACCGTGGTGAGCACATCAACTTCACCGGCGAGATACCGATGGATCACTGAACTGATCGCAACCGGAATTCCGTCATGGGCACCCGCAACTCGATCAAAGGTGCCCCGCACCACAACATCATCGACTACCACCACGGTGAATGGTCGATCGAAGACTTCAAAGGTTTCGATCTGCATGAACTACTTCTGCAGGAGCATGTCTGCAACAAGAAACGCTAGTTCAAGGCTTTGTTCGCGGTTCAATCGCGGATCGCAAGCCGTTTCGTAGCGCTCTCCTAGGCCCGTTTCAAGGACTCCACCGGTACCACCTACACATTCGGTGACGTCATCGCCCGTCAGTTCAATGTGCAGACCGCCTGGGTGGGAACCTATGCTGCGATGCACTTCAAAGAAGCCTTTGACTTCATCGACAATGTCGTCAAATGAGCGGGTCTTGTGTCCTGATGCTGCTTCGCGAGTATTGCCGTGCATCGGATCACATACCCACACCACTGGAACACCACTGTCTTCAACCTTTTGCACAATCGCAGGGAGCGTTCCGCGAATCTTTCCGGCGCCCATGCGAATGATGAAGGTCAAGCGGCCTGGTATGCGATCAGGGTTCAATCGGTGTGCAATCTCCAACACTTCTTCAGGAGTTGCGGTCGGTCCGACCTTAACGCCGACTGGGTTGTGAATGGTTTCGGCGAATTGCACATGGGCAGCATCGAGCTGACGGGTGCGCTCACCGATCCAAACAAAGTGACCTGAAACGTCGTACGGGTTGCCCGTGCGCGAATCAATGCGGGTCAACGCGCGTTCGTAATCAATGGATAGCGCCTCATGTGCAGCGTAGAACTCAACGCGCTGAAATTCATCAGGGTTGGCACCACATGCATTCATGAAAGCTAATGCACGATCAATATCAGCTGCCATCGCTTCGTAACGCTCCCCTGCTTGGGAATCGCGCACGAAGTCTTGATTCCAGGAATGCACCTGGCGAAGGTCTGCGTAACCGCCTTGAGTGAACGCACGCACAAGATTCAACGCGGAACTAGATGCGTTGTAGGCGCGAACAAGATTGTGCGCATCAGGGCGCCGGGCGGCTTCCTCAAACTCGATTGAGTTCACAGCATCGCCGAAGTAGGAGTACAACTCGACGCCATCGCGAGTTTCCATTGGCATACTGCGTGGCTTGAAGTACTGACCGGCCATGCGACCCATCTTGACTACTGGCATCGATGCTGCGTAAGTCAAAACAACTGACATCTGCAGCACCGTTTGCAAACGCGCACGGATGGAATTAGCGGTATTGGCTTCGAAAGTTTCAGCACAGTCACCACCCATGAGAACAAATGCGTTTCCTAAGGCCGCAGCCGACAACCGCTCACGCAAGAGGTCGCACTCACCGGCAAAGACAAGCGGCGGCAAGGCACTGAGCTCAGCAACAGCAGCTGCCAATTCAGCGGCATCAGGCCAAGGTGGCTGCTGGTACGCAGGTAAATCCGGCCATTGCAAAGCCGCAGAAACCTGTGAATTGGAAGCCATCATGGTGGTAAGGGTATTGCAGGTACGTGACCTTGAATTCCTCGGGATTACCCGAAGAACGCCGACGCTTCTACATAACGCTCAATTGGCACGGTCTTCAATACGCCTGTTGCTGCCTCAAGCGGAACGCGAACAATGTCGGTGCCCGAAAGTGCAACCATCTTGCCCCAGTCGCCATCTTTGACCGCCTCAATGGCATTGAGACCAAAGCGAGTAGCGAGAACTCGGTCAAATGGCGTTGGTGTGCCACCACGCTGGATATGGCCGAGCACCGTGGTGCGTGCTTCGTAACCGGTCCGTGCCTCGATTTCAGTGGCAAGCCATTCACCAATACCCGAAAGCTTTACATGTCCGAAAGCATCGAGGGTCTGATCCTTGGTCACCAAGTTGCCGCCAGCTGGCAGCGCACCTTCGGAAACACAAATGATTGGTGCATAGCTGGCCTTGAAGCGTGACTCGACCCAGCCCACAACCTCGTCCATGTCGAATGGAACTTCAGGAATCAAAATGCCATTGGCTCCACCAGCCATACCTGCGTGCAAAGCGATCCAACCTGCGTGACGACCCATCACTTCACAAATCAAGATGCGGTGATGTGACTCGGCAGTGGTGTGCAAACGGTCTATGGCTTCTGTTGCAATAGTGACTGCAGTGTCAAAACCAAAGGTGTAGTCCGTGGCACTGAGATCGTTGTCGATCGTCTTTGGCACACCCACAACATGGAATCCATGTTCGGTGAGCTTGGTAGCAACTCCGAGTGTGTCTTCGCCGCCGATGGCGATCAATGCGTCGATGCCAAGATCTTTCAGATTCCTTTCAATTCGCTCTATTCCACCTTCAACCTTGATGGGGTTGGTGCGCGAGGAGCCAAGGATCGTGCCGCCGCGAGGAAGAATGCCGCGCACTGCTGCGATGTCCAGCGGCATGGTGACGCCTTCAAGTGGTCCACGCCAGCCATCGCGAAAGCCCACGAATTCGTAGCCATAGTCAGAAATGCCCCGTCGTACCGATGCGCGGATCACCGCATTGAGACCTGGGCAGTCGCCGCCGCCAGTGAGCACTCCAACGCGCATGTTTCTCCCTCTGTCGATCACATGTGACCGAGCGATGTGTACGGTCCATGAGAACATGTAACCGCTGTCATGGATAACCGTACACGACCCGGTAGACCTTGCCTAGTGTTTATTCCTCGGTGCCCGCGCTGGATGCATCTGCCGGCAGGCCACGAGCGATGAGCTCTTTGGCCTTGGTGGCATAAATATCAACGTACTGCTGTCCCGAGAGGGTTTGTACCGCGTACATCACCTCGTCAGTAACGGAACGCAAAATGAAACGGTCTTCCTCTTGCCCGTAATAACGGCTGAAATCCATCGGGGTGCCGATCCGGATACCCACCCGACCCAAGCTGGGCTTTATCGCTCCTGGCGGCTGGATCTCATACGTATTAATCATCGCGACTGGCACGATGGCAACCTGCGATTCCAAGGCCATCCGAGCAACTCCCGTACGGCCGCGAAACAACGTGCCATTTGGTGAGCGAGTGCCTTCGGGATAAATACCCAAAAGTCCACCGCCCCGCAAGATGCGCTGTGCCGTGCGCAAGGCAGCTTCACTTGCCCTGCCGCCCGAGCGGTCAATGGCTACCTGCCCGACTCCCGCAAAGAAGGACTTCGTCAACCAGCCCTGAATACCCTTACCGGTGAAGTACTCGCTCTTGGCCAGAAAGGCAATATGACGAGGCACCACGAGCGGCAAAAAGAACGAATCTGAGAAGGACACATGGTTACTCACCATGATGGCTCCGCCATTCTTTGGCACGTTTTCCAAACCTTCAACCCATGGGCGAAACAGGATCCGCAACCAAGGCCCAATGACCAAGGTCTTGAAAAACCAGTACATCACTGGAATCACTCCTACCAACGCCCAAGGACCGTGCGCCCTTACAGTGGCAGACTATCGCCATGGTCGTTGTGTTCGGCAGTCATCCATGAGCACTAACCCCGGCGAGCCGGACGAAAATGCAGCCTGGGCTGCCATCGTCGCCGACCTTTCCCAAGACCCACATTTGGTGCGCCATACATTCATCACCCCGCCCACCACACCCGAGCCTGATGCTCAACGAGAAGATCCAGATGCAGATGACGTGTTCATCAATGCCTTACTTGATGAAGGTCATGAAGAGTTTGAACCACCAGATCCCGGGCCGCTGGAACTTCCCGCTCACCCGGTAGCGCGTTTTGCTTGGGCCGGGGCTCTTGGCGGGCCGGTGGTGTTGGTGCTTTCCAGCTCCTTGGGCTGGGGAAAACTCATTTCTGGTCTGGCTATTGCGGCATCCGCTCTTGGGTTTGTCACGTTAATCGCTCGTCATTCTGATGAACGCAAAGATGGCGACAATGACGGCGCCGTCGTGTGACGTTGCATGCTACTTCGGTGGATCTAGTTCAATCCAGGTAAACGAGAGGTCCTCACTTGACTGCGGTGCACTTGTTGATTGTTGAAAGAGTTGCATCGCTTTACACAGCAGACAGGTTGGATGATCCGCAGGATTCGCGTGTGCCTGATGCGTCGTGAGAAGCGAATCTCGCGCCCACTCGATGATTTGCTGTGCGCCCTGAGCCATGCCGGCGAGATCGAATGAACTACTCGAAGACTCTTCTCCAGAAAACCACCATGGCTTACTGCTACTCATGGCTGTTCCCGCCAAACCTTGGGGTCAGGAACAAACTTCAGCACCAATGAACCTGAAACCATTCCCCCACTTGTAATCAGGCATCGTTTCAACACTGCTGGAAGTTCCAATTGCCGTCGATAGCCATCGCAGATCACGAGTAGCAAATCACCACGTCGCCCTACTTGTACATCGGCACCGGCACGCAAGGTGAACGTTAAGGAGTATCCCTTTTTCGTTTCGCGTACTGACCACACATCAGCGAGAATACGATCTTCTTCGACTAGCACCTCACGTAATGGACCAAGCCACTTCATGACCTTTGCTGGCTTGGGCTCGCCCTTCGCCGCCATGGGAAGAACCACAACCGGTACACCAATTCCGTCAACGACTGCAACAGCTTTTTTTACCGAGCGACTGATGAGTTTCGTATCACTTTTATTCGCTGCCGGAACTTTGTTCAGCACAACAGCTGCCGGGTTACAGCCGTACAAGCGCATCGCTCCACTTGCTCGTATCAAAGCGTCTGCATCATTGAGTGTTCCAACAAGAACACTTTGTGCTTCATGTACGAGATCTCGAGCCGCACTCACATGCGTCACAAGTCCGTACCAGGCCGTGATCAATGCAGTGGGATCAGGCGCAGATATTTGAGCCGCTACTGGCCCCGTAAGTAGTCGATCCAGCAGCACTGGAACCGTGTCGAGCAACTGCAAAGTGCGTAGCGCTTCACGTGAGGAACCCATGTCCCACACCACAACATCAATATTTGAATTGCGGATGGCATCGGCAACCAAAACCCCAGTGATGAGCTCATTCAGCCCAACAAGCCCTTCTAATTCCTGTGCTGCAAGCGTCGATGCGCCAAGACTTTGTAACCACACACCAAAGGTGCTCACTGCGTCTGACCACACCTGAGACGTTCCCAAGGGTGCCGCAATGCTGGAATCAATTTCCGCCGTGGAATAACCTTCCTCGCGCAAACTGCGAGCTAGTCCTTGTGCAACCGTGGTGATACCAGCACCACCCGCACCACTTACAAGAAGCAGAGTCATGACTGCTCCACTCGGGCTTTTAAGCCCTTCAATGCCGTATCAATGATGGTCTTTTCAGCCATACGCTTCATCATGCCCAGCATTGGTATTTTGATGTCAACGGTCAGTGCGTATGCCACTTCCGTGCCGCCGTCACCCAAATCGCGCAAAGAGTAAGAGCCGTCCATCAGTGACAACACCGTCGCGTCAACAAGGTGCCACTCAACGAAATCTGATTTCCATGAATAAGAAAGCTCATAGGTGTCTTTGATCATGCCTGCATCGAGAACAAAACGCGCCAATGTCGGGCGATTCTTATCTGTCTCGAGCACGTCCACCGATGCGATGCCCTCACTCCACTGCGGATAGGAATTTAGGTCTGCAATAACGTCCAAGATCGCACTTGACGTTGCTTCAATGACAATCGTTGATTCAGTGCGATCAGCCATGTTGCACATCCAGATTAAGCACGTATGGAACTTTCTGTGCATTGAAATGCCCCACATTGATGCATTCAGTACGTCCGATTCGAGCCCGGCGATGGAGCGGTTGATGCACATGGCCGAATAAATGGAATCGCGGCTGGGTTCTTTCAATGTAGGAGTTAATCGCACTGCATCCAAATTCAAAGCGCCGCGCGACCACATCGTAAGTCAATTCTGGAATCTGCGGTGGGATATGGGTGAAAAGAACATCAACTGGTCCAAGTTGTTCGAGTTTGGCCGCGTACACATCAGGCTCAATTTCATACGGCGTGCGCATTGGACTGACGAGCCCTCCACCGACAAATCCCATCCGCAACCCGTCAATTTCAACAACCTCACCGTCGATGAGCCGATGGCCCGGCTGGCGATATTCATCCCACAATGCCGGCAGGTCGACATTGCCATACGTCATCAATGCAGGTTGCGGCATGGCGGAAAACATCGCGTCGTACTGCTTGCGAATAAGCCCCTCCATCGCGGAGCGACGATCGTGCGGAGCAATGATTCCAAGGCGTGCCCACGCTGCGGCGCTCAGTTCACGTGCATCTTCAAATCGGCCGTCGGTACGCGCAGTGATGTAAGCCCGGGCATGCTCCTCGCCAAAGAGATCAGCGTAAATTCCATGCGAAGGATCTTCGTAGTCCAGGTACAAAATGAGATCGCCGAGGCACACGAAAAGATCACTTCCCACGGCTGCTCCCTCAAGGGCCGCCGCTTCACCGTGTACGTCAGAAACGACGTGGATGGAAACCACGAGGTCACAATGCCACGTGATCACCTTCACGTGGGTCATCGGATCGCGTACGGTGATTACTAACAATTGAAATGTAACGACCCAGTCACGGAGTTGAGGAGCCAAGCATGCTGCAGGAGTATTCCTCGTTAGGGCCGGCGAACTCCCCTAGCGCACCCAACTTGGCTAGCCACATCATCGCCAATGCCAATTCGCACCCTGATCGAGTCGCCTTTCGCGTTCGCGACGGCTTCCTTCTCAAAGACGTCACCTGCAGCGAATTCCATCAACAGGTTCGTGCTATCGCCAAAGGCCTCATGTGCCTTGGTGTGGGATTCGGTGACCGAGTAGCCCTGATGTCTCGTACCCGCTACGAGTGGACCCTCTTTGATTACGCAATTGGCTATGCAGGTGCCGTCAGCGTACCTATTTATGAAACGTCTTCATCTGACCAAGTGCAATGGATCCTGGAAGACTCGGGTGCCGTAGCCATCATTTTGGAAAGCGAAAAACTTAAGCACCTATACGAGTCGATCTCGGCATCGCTACCGCAGGTTGCACACGCTCTCGTGATCGACGATGGATGCGTTGAATTTCTCAAGCAGGTTGGCGCCAGTATCTCAGATCAGCAACTTGATGAGCGCCAACAACGAGTAACTCTCACCGATACCGCAACCATCATCTACACATCTGGCACTACTGGGCGACCAAAGGGATGTGTGCTCACTCAGGGCAATTGGGTCTTTGAGGTGGATGGTGCTATCGAAGCCTTCGGCCACATCTTGCTTGACGAACGCTCTTCTACCTTGTTGTTCTTGCCTTTCGCCCATGTATTTGGTCGCATTATTGAACTCGCCGCAGTGAAATGTCGAACAGTCATGGGCTTTTGTTCAGATACATCAACCTTGGTTCCCGAACTTCAAGAGTTCAAACCTTCATTCATATTGGCGGTGCCTCGAGTATTTGAAAAGGTCTACAACACTGCTGCGCAAAAGGCTCAGAACGATGGCAAAGCCAAGATCTTTGATACTGCTGTTTCTGTGGCGATTCGCTACAGCGAAGCAATCGAAACCGGTTCACATTCGCTAGCACTATCCATCAAACACAAGCTGTTTGACGTGTTGGTCTATAAGAAATTGCGTGCCGCAATGGGTGGCGAAGTCAAGTACGCAATCTCAGGTGGGGCACCTTTAGGCACGCGGCTTGGTCACTTTTATCGGGGTATTGGGCTTGAGGTCTTCGAGGGATACGGCCTTACGGAAACCACTTCAGCGATCACCGCTAATCATCCAAACTCAGTGAAGATCGGCTCTGTTGGTCGACCAATGCCTGGCACCACCATTCGTATCGCAGAAGACGGTGAAGTCATGGCGTTCGGCGGCCAAATCTTCAGCAGCTATCTGCACAATGAGCGCGCAACGGCTGATGCCTTTACTGCTGATGGCTGGTTCCACACCGGTGATATCGGCAACATTGACGACGAAGGCTTCCTATCGATTACTGGCCGAAAGAAAGAAATCATCGTGACTGCAGGTGGCAAGAATGTCGCCCCAGCAGTGCTTGAAGATCGCATCCGCGCCCATTGGTTAGTTTCGAATTGCCTTGTCGTTGGCGACGCCAAGCCTTACATCGCAGCCATCATCACGATTGACGATGAAGCATTCCCCGCTTGGCTTGCTGCAAACGCAAAGCCGGCCGGGGGAACCGTTGCTGAGTACATCAACGATCCAGCCCTTCTCCTGGAAATTCAGCACGCTGTTGATGAAGCCAACTCCGCGGTATCACATGCAGAAGCCATTAAGAAATTTGTGATCTTGGATCATGATTGGACAGAAGCTGACGGACACATCACGCCATCATTGAAATTGAAACGAACGGTGGTCATGCGTAATTACCAGGACTGGATCGACCAGCTCTACTCAAGCTGAAACTTCGAACCTAAAGAAGGCGTCCTACACCGGTGAAATACTTGCGATACCAAGGCCCGAGCACCGCAGTAACTTCAACGCCGTCACGTGGGTTTGCTGCATGCACCATCTTTCCACCGCCGATATACATACCGACGTGGTGAACACTTCCACCAAAGAAGAACACAAGATCGCCAGGCTTAGCTTGACTCAACGAAATTTTGCGGACCTTGCTGTATTGGGAATAGCTGTAATGCGGCAACGAGATACCCGCTTGTCTCCAAGCAGCCATTGTCAAACCTGAACAGTCAAAGGTTGTTGGTCCAGATCGCGCGGCAACATAACGATTGCCGACCTTGGACAACGCATAACGAACCGCCTTAGTGGCACGTGGACTCACACCAGGAATTGGTCGAGTAGAGATCTGCCGCTTTGCTTTTTTCGCTGCTGCCGCTGACGCCTTTTTTGCTTTCGCCGCGATGGCAGCTAGGCGTCGGCGTTCCTCAGCCTGAAGCCCTGCAAGGACTGCACTGGCTGCGGCAAGTTGGGAAACAGCTTCACGCTTAGCCCCAGCCATGTCATTGCGAACCCCTTGTGCAATCTTTTCTTTTGCCGCCATCTCAGCCAATGTTTGCGCGAGTCGAAGCCGTGCAGTTTGGGTGCGACGGATGGAGGCTGTTTGAGATTTGGCGACTTGATCCACTGCGGCAGCCTGCGACAGGAACTGACTTGGATCATCGGCCAGAAGAATTTCCAATGAACTATCCAGCCCACCGCCGATATACGTTGCGCGAGCCAAACTATCGACGGTGCCACGGATTGCATTGAGTTCAGTTTGCTGCCGTTTGGCTTTAGTACGCAAGACCGACAAGGTGGCATTGACATCATTCAGGCGCCCTTGAGACTGATTAAAGCGCTCAGTAGCTGCCTCTGCTTTGGCCTGAAGGTCCATCACTCGTTCACGGACGGCAGCAAGATTGCTCGGTTCTGCGCTGGCCGGGCCGGCTGAAATCGAGACCAGACTGCTCAAGGCAATCACGGCGCCAAGAACCGCGGTTACACCACGGTGTCGTCGCTGTGCCAAGACAAGTCCTTTCTCGCATGCGCTGATCGTGGACATCTTGGATAAGACGCCGGTGATCTACAGGCAGTTCCTGCCTGCGCTGATCAAGATTTCCCCTGATCAGAGCCCTATGACGGTAACACGAGGGGCTATCCGGCCCGCCGTTTCGCTCCGGTATTTGGAGTATTTCCCGCTCCCACCACGAGTCGAAGTGGTGGAATCAGACCCCCTTGAGCCAGCGCGTCGATAGCAGCCACATGTTCGTCAGCGATGGCTGGCTGTTCAGGAACTGCAAATTCCGGCATTCCTAACAATACGGATACAACGCAATCCCCACATGCGAGCGGGGCTGCCGTGCATAGGTCACAGTCAATGTTCATACCCCAAAACTTAGAAAGGGGGTCTGACACTCACTCGTGATCAGACGCCACCATCTCCTGGGCCTTCGCTGGCTGGACCACCAAATTCTGGGCGTGCCACGAGCTCAACGGCATCACTGGCGTTACACCAACGACACTGAATCTTTTCAACCTCTTCACTGAGCACTTCACGCTCTTCAATGACTGGCACACCAGCCATATCCAAGTGCCAAAACTCCTGCACTCGTGAGGAGCGCACCACGGTGAACCGGGTCAAGTTGCCGCAATGGGCACAACGGAATCGGGACTTGTCATCTGCAAGAGTGTTAGCCACCCTCAAATCCTAACGGCCGACATACGCGCCTTGCTCGGCACTGTCTGAGGTCAGACATACGCTGAAACTTATGTATGAGCAGTTAGCCACCGAGGAACTTGGTCTGACCCTGCTCGAAACAACCTTCGTCATCGTCGACTTAGAAACCACCGGCGGGAGCCCAAAGCAAGCAGCCATCACCGAAATTGGGGCAGTGAAAGTCCGCGGTGGGGAAATTGTGGGCGAATTTGCCACGCTGGTGAATCCTCAGGTTGCGATCCCGCCATTCATTGCCGCACTCACCGGTATCACCGACACACTCGTTGCGAGTGCACCAACGATTCGAGTGGTATTGCCCTCACTTCTTGAGTTCATCGGCGATGCTGTGGTCGTTGCACATAACGCGCCCTTTGATGTTGGCTTCTTAACTGCCGCATGCGTGCAACAGGATTTGCAGTGGCCAAAGCCGCAAGTGGTGGATACAGCACGCTTAGCTCGCGTCGCATTGCATCGTGACGAAGTACCTAACTGCAAGCTCGGAACTTTAGCCGCACACTTCCACTCACCCACTACGCCAACACATCGCGCTCTTGACGATGCACGAGCAACAGTTGATGTACTCCACGGCCTCTTTGAACGTGTTGCAAATCATGGTGTCACCACATTGGAAGATCTCAAAGCATTCACATCACGCGTCACTGTAAAGCAACGCGAAAAGCATCACCTAGCAAAGGGTTTGCCGGCAAAGCCTGGCGTCTATTTATTTAAAGATGCTCAAGGATCAACCTTGTATGTCGGCACATCCAAGAACATTGCATTGCGAGTACGAAATTACTTCACAGCCAGCGAAACTCGACGACGCATCAAGGACATGGTTGGCATTGCAACACAGGTCCAACCGATTGTGTGTGCAAGCGCACTAGAAGCACGCGTACGAGAACTCCGTTTTATTTCAAGTGAGCAACCGCGCTACAACGTGCGATCAAAAAAACCTGCATCACAAGCCTGGATCACACTGACAAACGAAGCTGTGCCTCGCTTAAGTATCGTGCGCACACCCAAGGATGAAGATGCGCCAGCCTTTGGCCCATTCAACGGCAGACATGCAGCACAAGAGGCACTGGAAACTCTGAGTTGGGTGTTTAACATTCGTACTTGCACCACGAAGTTTCGCAAACTTCCAGTGGTGAACGAATCTGCAGCGCACGGTTGCTCCCGCTTTGATCTTGGCCGCTGCGTTGCGCCCTGTAAAGGCGATTACGAACCCCATCACCAGGTCGTGCATCGCGCATTTACGGCCATGCAAGGAGACCTCCGCTCCATCACTCACGCAATTACTGAACACCTGAGGTACTTGAGCAATCAAGAACGCTTTGAAGACGCAGGCCTTTGGCGCGATCGCTTGACGATGCTGGCGCAATCAAGTGTGCGTTCACATCGACTTGGTCAGTTATGCGTCACGCAAGAGATCGTTGCTGCTTGCCCTACGCCAGACGGAGGTTGGGAAATCCACATCATCCGGCACGGCCGCCTAGCAGGCGCAGGAATCGCCGATCCAGGTGTTGATCCCCTACCGATCGTGGAAACCCTCATTGCTACCGCTGACTTAGGAGTGCATGAGGTGTTGACCGAAGAAACCGCTGCTATTGCAGACTGGCTCGATCAACCTGGTGTGCGCTTAGTCCACACCAGCTCATCACTATCGATGCCTGTGCATTGTGGCGGCAACTTAGTTAAGCAACTTATTTCTGCAAGGAAAGCAGCGAATACAGCGGTACTTCACGTTGATGCAGGCCTGCCTTCAATGCGACCGATCGGTCCACGCAAAGGCGCAGTGACGCGAATACGAACTACTGCCTGAGCATGAGTTCTTGACTCAGCACGATCCATCTCTTCAACACTTCAGCGACAGCTCCGCTGGCAAGGACCTCACGCACCTGCGGAAGTTTCGCTGCAACCCGATCGTGAAGAGTTCCATCAATTCCTTGACCACTGAGTGCGTCATAGGCAACAAGCGCTGCAGCCGCATTGAGTGCTACCACTTCTTGAATCGCGACGATGCGCGCTGAATCTCCGGCAGCTCTGTCATCCATGCCAATGGCCTGTCGCAATAACTGAGCATTACGAACACGATCGCCACCAACAAGTTGCCCTGCATCAACCGCCGTCAACCCCAGTGCCGTTGGATCCAAGGTTGATTTCACAACAGAACCATTGGTGATATCCCATACGGTTGAAGTTGTAGTAGTCGAAAGTTCATCGAGACCATCATCGCCGCGCACCACAAGTGCGCTAACCCCACGAGCTGCAAGCACCTCGGCAATCACTGGTGCGCGTTGAACATCTGCAACTCCCAGCAACATTGCTTTTGCGTCTGCAGGGTTACAAAGTGGTCCGAGCAAGTTGAAAACCGTGGGAATACCGAGTTCTTTTCGCACTAGACCTACATGACGCATTGCTGGATGGTGGCGCGGAGCAAATGCAAACCCAATGCCAACCTCTTCAACGCATTGCTTCACGTGTTCTGGTGTGAGCTCAATGGCAACACCAAGTTCTTCAAGTACATCCGCGGTTCCCGTTTGCGATGACGCCGCACGATTGCCGTGTTTTGCAACTGGCACTCCACAGGCGGCAACAACAAGCGCCGTCATTGTTGAGATGTTTACGGTGTTCGCCTGATCGCCTCCAGTGCCAACGATGTCCATGGCTGGTGTCGAAGTCGTGAAGGTATTCGCATGCTGAGTCATTTCGGCAACAAGCGCTGCTACCTCGCCTGGAGTTTCACCTTTGGTTCGTAACCCAATAACAAATCCTGCAATCTGCGCATCGGTTGCATCGCCAACCAGCATGTGTTGCATGGCCCACGAACACTGCTCAGGAGACAGTTCGTTCTTTGATGCCAAGGTCCCGAGCAAAGTCGACCAGGTGAAATCGGTGCCCACGGGAAATTAACTGGCGCGAGCGACCCGGCGCTGCAATTGCTCGCCCACGCGCATCGCTAGGTCAATGGCATTGATGGGGTGAGCTGCAACGGCATCGGCGCGTGACCATGTTGCTAACCAGGCATCTTGTTGACGTGCGATGAGCACCAAAATCGGTGGGCATTCATAGATTTCATCTTTCAATTGACGAGAGATGCCCATTCCTCCTGCTGGAGTAGCTTCCCCATCAAGGATGAACAGATCAATGCCACCTGCATCGGCGGCAGCGATCAATGCCGGCTCTGTGGCCACTTCCAAGTACGTCACCTCGGGCAGACCCGGCACCGGACGTTTACCAAGTGCCAGCAGTACGTCACGGCGAACCGCATGATCGTCGCTGTACACCAGAACGCGAAGTGGGCCAGGCGTAGGAACTGAAGTCACCTCTCAACTGTACTGGTTTGGACCCAACACAACCCTGCGGGCTCCCCTCATAAAAATGTGACCAATCCCCTAACCAAATAGACCGGGGTCAGGGAGCAATCCGGACAATAATCTGACACACTCGTTTCGTGGCAACCGCAACCGCTCCTTCGGCTTATTCACACGCCCCGGCGAATCGTCCCAACATGGTGTCGATTGGCACCATCGTGTGGCTGTCCAGCGAACTTATGTTCTTCGCTGCGCTCTTCGCTATGTACTTCACCCTTCGGGCAGTGAATCCTGAACTTTGGGCCAATGAGACCGAACTGCTGAACATCCCGTTTGCCAGCATCAACACCACTGTGTTGGTCCTGTCATCGGTGACCTGCCAGCTCGGGGTGTTTGCCGCTGAACGTGGAGATGTCAAAAGCCTGCGACGTTGGTTCGTGATCACTTTCTTGATGGGCACGTTCTTCGTGGCCGGACAGATCACTGAATACACCGTGTTGGTCCGCGAGGGCCTAACCCTTTCGTCAAGCGCTTATGGCAGCGCCTTTTACCTCACCACGGGCTTCCATGGTCTCCATGTCACGGGTGGCTTGGTGGCCTTCCTCTTCGTCCTTGCTACGACATATGTCGCCAAGCGCTTCACGCACGATCAAGCCACTCGCGCCATCGTTGCCTCGTATTACTGGCACTTTGTTGACGTAGTCTGGATCGCGCTGTTCTTCATGATCTACATCCTGAAGTAAACCCCTCTTCTTATTCTCCTGCACTATTCGAACAAGGAAAGGTCTGAACGAGTGAAGTTCCTGGCCGCACGTCGACGCAATCCCCTGGTTGCTCTTGGCTTGTTATTCGCCGCGCTCGTGGCGGTTGGTGGCGGTTACGCCGTTATTGCGAATGTGCAACCGGCACAGGCATCGTTAGTTTCCCAGACTCAGGTTGAAGAAGGTAAGAAGCTCTACCTTGCTGGCTGTTCTTCGTGCCATGGCATGGATGCTCAAGGTTCAGCGAACGGGCCAACGCTGCTTGGCGTGGGTGCAGCTGCGGTTGACTTCCAAGTCTCAACTGGCCGCATGCCAATGGCTGCTCCAGGTGCACAGGCTGTTGCTAAGGCCAGTGTTTATAACGAAGAGCAGGTTGCTGCGCTGGCTGCTTACGTCGCATCCCTTGCACCCGGCCCAGCAATTCCTACTGCTGAAGATGTGAGTTTTGAAGGAGCAAATGTCGCTGAAGGCGGTGTGCTCTTTCGCACGAACTGTGCTCAGTGCCACCAGGCTGCTGGCCAAGGCGGTGCCTTGACCCAAGGTAAGTGGGCACCAAATCTCATGAAGGCCACCCCGACTGAGATTTATGAAGCCATGATCACAGGGCCTCAGAGCATGCCTATTTTCAGCGATGGCACCCTGCCAAAGGAAAACAAGCAACAAATCATCGCTTACATCAATAACCTCCAGAACGCTTCAAGCCCAGGTGGACTCGACCTTGGTCGTCTCGGCCCGGTCACTGAAGGTTTGTTCTTGTGGACCGCTGTTTTCGCTGCTCTTATCGGAGCTGCCATCTGGATCGGAATTAAAGCGCGATGACCGATATCACTCCGCACGGCTCGCAGCCGGCAAAATTAGGCCACTCCCCGGTAGCCGACGTTCCACACGCACTTCGCGTCGCTGACACAGACCCAAGGGCCGCTAAGCGTGCAGAGCGCCAAGTTGCCAGCATGTTCTTGCTCTCGATGATCCTGGTGGTCGCATTCATCGTCAGTTTCATCATGATCGATAAAGACACCGTGGTGTACATCCCGGTCTTTGGTGTTGTGGGCCTGATGACCATCATGTTGGGCCTTACCAGTGGTTTATCAATTTTCCTCATCGGTGCTGGTGCAATCCAATGGGCTAAGAAGCTCATGCCGGACGTTGAAGTCGTGCAGATGCGCCATGAAATGACCTCCCCGGCCGATGCAACTGCAGAGGCGGCTGCCAACTACGAACGTGGCAAGGACGAGTCGGGCTTTGCTCGCTACCCCATCATTCGCCGTACGTTGATCGGCGCTATGGCACTGTTCCCAATTCCTGCTGTGTTCCTGCTTCGTGATCTTTGGAGCGGCGGCGAAAGCGGTATTGAGAGCCCGGACGAGATCCTTTCGCACACCTTGTGGCGCGAGAACATGCACATTTTGGTCGCTGAAACTGGCCAAAAGATCCGCCCAGAAGACTTACCTGTCGGTGGCTTGGTTTCCGCAGTTCCTGCCAATCTGGCTGAAGAACAAGAACGAGCAGGCAACCAAGATGCACTTGGCAAAGCGGCCATCATCTTGGTGCGAATGGAGCCGTCTGAAATTGTTGCCCAACAAGGTGACGGCTGGGACTACCAAGGCATCGTGGCCTACTCAAAGATCTGTACCCATGTGGGTTGTCCAATCGCGTTGTACGAACAGCGCACACATCACCTGCTGTGCCCTTGCCATCAGTCAACCTTCGACTTGGCAAATGCTGGCGCAGTCGTGTTTGGACCTGCAGCACGCAACATGCCGCAATTGCCAATCACCGTAGACAACGAGGGCTACCTCGTTGCTACCGCTGACTTTGCACAGCCAGTAGGACCTAGCTTCTGGGAGCGCGGATGAGTACAAATAGTCCTGTAGAAACAGTCGGAGCAGGTGCGGCTACCTACGTTGATCAACGGTTGGGCAGTAATAAGTTCCTCGCTCGAAACCTTGGCAAGGTATTCCCTGACCACTGGTCGTTCATGCTGGGTGAAATTGCCCTGTACTCATTTATTGTTGTGCTGATCACGGGCACGTATCTCACCTTGTTCTTCAATCCATCAATGATGGAAATCCAGTACCAGGGTTCATACGTGCCTCTCAAAGGCATTGAAATGTCCCAGGCGTATGCCTCGACCTTGGATATCTCATTTGATGTGCGCGGCGGTTTGTTAATTCGCCAGATGCATCACTGGGCCGCCCTTATTTTCATTGCATCTATGTCGGTGCACATGTTCCGCGTCTTCTTCACAGGTGCTTTCCGCAAGCCCCGTGAGTTCAACTGGATCATCGGCGTTGTGCTCGTGACCTTGGGCTTGGGTGCTGGCTTCACCGGCTACTCACTTCCTGACGATCTGCTCTCAGGTACCGGACTTCAGATCGCTCGCGGCATCGTGCAGTCAATTCCTGTGGTGGGTACCTGGGGTGCGTTCTTGCTCTTTGGTGGTGAATTTCCAGGCGATGACATCATCCCTCGCTTGTACTCAATCCACATTCTGTTGATTCCTGGCTTGATTTTGGCGATGGTCACTGTGCACTTGATCATGGTGTTCACCCAAAAGCACACCCAATTCCCTGGACCTGGCCGTACCAATGAGAATGTTGTTGGTTACCCATTGATGCCGGTGTACATGGCAAAGGCTGGTGGCTTCTTCTTCATCGTCTTCGGCATCATCGCCTTGATCGGTGGTCTGGTCAGCATCAACCCAATCTGGATCTTTGGGCCGTACAACCCTGCTCAAGTCAGTGCCGCAACCCAGCCTGACTGGTACATCGGTTGGCTTGACGGTGCGTTGAGAACGATGCCAAACCTTGAAAGTCACATTGCTGGCTTCACGCTTTCATGGAACGTCCTGGTTCCAGCCGTCATCATTCCGGGCCTTATCTTCACCGCCTTGGGTGCGTACCCATTCATCGAAGCCTGGATTACTGGCGACAAGCGCGAGCATCATCTTCTCGATCGCCCACGTAACGCTCCAACTCGTACGGGTCTTGGAGTTATGGCAATCACGTTCTATCTCCTGCTGTTTATCGGTGGCGGTAACGACTTGATCGCATCAGCGTTCAACATGTCTTTCAACTCCATAATTTGGGCCTTGCGGATTTCATACTTCGTATTGCCACCATTGATGTTCGTGTTAACTCGTCGCATCTGCCTTGGCTTGCAACGTCGAGACCGCGAGAAGTTGCTGCACGGCTATGAAGCCGGGCGTATCCTGCGTTTGCCACATGGTGAATTCATCGAAGCTCATGAGCCGCTGTCAGTGAAGGAACTGGCCGTGATCACGAGCAAGACAGATATTGCTCCTCTTCCTGCTCCGCAGAAGACAGACATCGATGGCGTCAAGAACAAGAAATACGCGATCCAAAGCCGTCGCTCAAAGCTCAGCCACTTCTTCTACGGTGAAAACGTGCCGCTGCCATCAGCAGCAGAGATCGAAGCTGGCCAAGCACATGTTGCTCATGACGCAGCCATCGAAGCACCGCTCCATGCCTACGAAGATGCAGATCAAATCAGTACCTTCCACGGCGGTGTTCTCCATCATCCTGGAATGGCTGCGACTAACGCTGAACAGCAGAACGAGCATTAAACGTTCGATATCTCTCCAGCAAGAAGGCCTCCTGTGACCATGGGGGCCTTCTTCTTTTTGAGTGTGACTTCTCTTGAACTCGAGCGAG